>JAKBAP010000028.1 GCA_021808995.1 Planctomycetota bacterium
CCGATCGCAAACTCAAGCCCAGGCGCGGATCACGAGGGCTCACTCGGTTCCACGTGAAACCGGTATCGATCGAGCTCGTCGGTCATTTCTCCATCAACGCTTGGATTTGCCGCCACCAATCCCAAACCTTAGAATCAGGGTCATGAATCCTCCCTGGCAACTCCCGATCCCCAGTCTCCGTCGCGAGCTGGCCGTCCTGCTCGCGCTCGCCCTGGTCGGGGCAGGGCTCCGAGCCTGGAATCTGGGCAGGCTGGGCCTGAATCACTTCGATGAGGGGATCTACGCATTCGCGGGGCTATGGGCAATTTCACCCCACGGGCTCGCTGATCTCGATCCGGGGCTGATTCCCTACGCGCCGCCGGGTTTCGTGGTGCTGGTCGGGCTCATGGATTCGCTCTTGGGGGTGAGCGACATGGCGGCGATCCTGGTCTCGATCCTGATGGGATCGGCCACGATCGTGGTGGTGGGAATGATTGGCCGCCGGGTTTTTGGAGCCGGCGGCGGAATCCCGGCGGCGGCGATCGCGGCGTTTTCGGGCCCGCACATCACGTTTTCGCGGATGGCCCTTTGCGACGTGTCGTTCTTGTTTTTCTGGCTGGTGGCGATCTGGCAGGAGCTGCGGTTCCTGGAGCGGCCCAGTGGGCTCAGGGCCGTATCCATGGGCGTCGCCGTGGGGCTTGCCCAGCTCTTCAAATACAGCGGCTGGATCGCAGGCCTGATCGTGATCGCGACGGCGGCCCTTCAAATGGCGATCGCCAGGGACTGGTCGCGGGATCGCCTGGCGAGGGTCTGGGGCTGGGGATTGGTCGCGGCGGCCATCGCGCTTTTGGTCTATGCTCCTTGGATCCTTTTCGTGGAAAACCACGGAGGCTACGCGGCCCTCCTGGCTCATCAGCGCGGGTATACTGGGGGGATTGGATCGTGGTTTGCCCATTTCGGGGCTCAGATCGGTCAGGAATCAAGTCTGTGCGGAGGGCCCATCCTGCCGTACATCGCTTCGTTTGCGTGCGTGGCGGGCTTTTTCTGGGCGGGCAAGGGGTTTCCCACTCGCTGGCTTGATCTGATCGCGATGATTCAACTGCTGGCGGTCGCGAATCTTTACACTTATGTTGGTGCCTCGGGGTGGATCATGGTCGCGGGGCTCTTGTCGGTGCCGCTCTTTTTGCCGGCTGAGCCACTCGCCAGGCGAATCCTCCGTCCGACCGCGCCCCTGGTGGTCGGTTGGATCACACTCTCGATCCTGACGCCCTTCTATCGTCCTTACGCCAGGCTCTGGTTGCCCCTTGAGGCGTTTGGTTGGCTGGTATTAGGAGGCATGGTCCTCGCGTTTTGGCGGACGCTGGTCGAGACCCTGGTCGCCGAGTTGGCGGCCAAGGACAACCCCCCAGCGAGTCCTCGGCCATGGGCCATGATCTCACCGGACTCGCGGATGTCGCCTCGCTGGCGGGCCATCCTCGTCCCGCTCACCTGTTTGGTCCTCATCCCCGCGCTTTCCATGATCAGACGATCCGACTCGGGGTCCGTGATTGGTCCCGCGGATTCCCTGCGAACAGCCTGTGCCGAGGCCGTTCGATTTCTTCCGCGTGATCCATCGCGAGTGGTTATCCTCGCGCGTCCGTCCGCGCTCTTCTATCTTTCAATGGCCGGCGTGCCGCTCGATCGGCAGGGTGATCTGGCGGGGTTTTCCCGAGGCGCGGATGGGCGGTCGTGGGGAATCATCGACGCCGTCCAGCTCAGACAAGAAGGGATCGCGAGCTTGCCAGACAAACGATTGGGCGACGGATGGACGGTCGAGCGAGTGGTCCCTTCGGACATGACCCTGGCGACGTTATTCGACGTTGATCCGGCAGCCGCGCGATCGCCGGGGACGGGCACCGCGGTCGACGCGAGCGCCCCTCTGTATCTGCTCAAGCCTCGAGCCCCGGGTACTCCCCGATGAGCCGGCGCGAGCCCGTCTCGCTCTGGCCAGGGGAGGGCGACCTCGGCCTGATGACCGACCTGTATCAGTTGACCATGATGGTCGGATATCTAAAGTCGGGCATGGCCGAGCGTAGGGCCGAGTTCGAAATCTTCGTGCGGAGGCTGCCGCGCGACCGCGCCTATCTGGTCTTCTCGGGCCTGGAACAAGCGCTCGCGGACGTCCTGTCGATGCGCTTGAGCGCTGACCGGATCGAATGGCTGCGCGGGCTGCCTGCCTTTAGCCGGCTCGACCCAGCGATTCTCGGCCAGCTCGCGGATTTCCGATTCGAGGGAGCGATCTGGGCGGTTCCGGAGGGGACGGTGGTCTTTCCAGGCGAGACGCTGGTCCGCGTGAGCGCACCGTTGCCGCAAGCGCAGTGGGTCGAGACCTATCTGCTGGCCGCGCTTGGCTATCCGACGCTGGTGGCGTCAAAGGCGGCCCGCATGGCGGTGGCCGCGGCGGGCCGGCCGCTTTATGAATTTGGCGCGAGGCGTGGCCACGGCCCGCAGGCCGGTCTTTTGGCCGCGCGGTCGGCCTTCCTCGCGGGCTTCGCCGGTACGAGCCTGGTCGAGGCTGGCCGCCGGCTCGGCATCCCGCTCGTCGGCACGATGGGCCATTCCTGGGTCCAGGCGTTCGACCGCGAGGATCAGGCGTTCGCCGCCTACGCCGACATTTACCCCGGCCGCGCGACCCTGCTCGTCGATACCTATGACGTCCTCGAGGGCGTGCGCAAGGCCGCCGCGATCGAGCCCGCCATCGCCGCCATTCGCATCGATAGCGGCGAGCTCGACCTCCAATCGCGGGCCGCGCGCGACCTGCTCGACAGGCACGATCGAGCCGGCGTTAAGATTCTCTGTTCCGGCGACCTCGACGAAACCAAGATCGCCCGCCTCGTCGCCGCGGGCGCGCCGATCGACGGATTCGGGGTCGGCGTCGAGCTCGTCACCTCGCGAGACGCGCCGGCCTTGTCGATGGTGTATAAGCTCGTCGAGCTCGAGGGCCAGGGCAAATTCAAGCTCAGCCCCGGCAAACGCACCTATCCCATGGCCAAGCAGGTCTATCGCCGCCGCGATCACGACGGAAAGTTCGCCGGCGACCTCGTGGCGCGTCTCGACGAAAAGGCCGAGGGCGAGCCGCTCCTTGAGCTGGTGGTGCAGGGGGGGCGACCGGTGCGCGAGCCGCCATCACTCGCCCTCGTGCGCGAGCGCTGTCGCGATCAGCTCGAGGCGCTCCCCGATCACCTACTCGCGCTCGACGCCCGCTGCGATTATCCCGTCGTCTACAGCGACCAGCTCGAAGCCGACGCCCGGCGGCTGATGGAAGGTTGAATCACCCCCTGACAGGTGCTCGAGCACCCGGCGAAACCTCGTCCGCCGGCACCGTCGCTGTCCGTGCGGAGCGGCTCCGCCTGCCCCTCGAACCCGCGGTGAATATGCGAGTCTCCCTGTCCGCGTCCACGGAACAAGACCAAGGGCCTTGGTCACGTGGTTGAACTTTACAACCTTGTGGCATGGGGGTACGATCCCGCGCGCTTCAGGATGGAGCCTTTCCGCGCGGAGCGATTCACCATGGCCAGGATCATCAGCGTCGCCAATCAAAAGGGGGGCGTCGGGAAGACGACGACCGCGATCAATCTCGCCGATGGGCTGGCGAAATCGGGGCGTGATACGCTCTTGATCGACCTCGACCCGCAGTGCAACGCGACCTCGGGCGTGGGGGCCGCGCCGGCCCAGAAACACCCACTGCTCGCCGACCGTCCCGCGGCCGAATCGATTGTCGAAACCCGCTGCCCCCGGATGTACGTCCTTCCCGGCTCGCGTGCCCTGGCCGACGCCGACGCACTCTCCGCCCCCAACCAAAAACGCTCGACCGCCCTCCGCCGCCAGCTCGCCGGCGACCTCAAGCGTTTCGACTATATTTTTCTCGATTGCCCCCCCTCGCTGGGACAATTGACACGAACCGCCCTGGCCGCCTCGACCCAGCTTTACATACCGATCCAATGCGAATACTTCGCCATGGAAGGACTGTCGCAAATCATCGACCTTGCGCATCAGTCCAAGTCTCGCGACAACCCCCGTCTTGAGATCGGCGGCATCATTCTCACGATGTTCGACCACGCACTGGAGCTAGCCAACGAGGTAGCCGATGAAGTGCGTGGATATTTCGCCGAGTCCGTTTTCGACACGCTCATCCCGCGGGACGTCGCGATCAGCGAAGCCCCCAGCCATGGATTGAGCGTGCTCGATTACGCCCCGCGTTCTCGAGGCTCGAGCGCCTACGCGGAAATTGTCATGGAGGTCATCGACCGTGAATAGACGACGTCTCGGGCGCGGCCTGGAAGCGCTTTTGGGTCGCGAGGAAGGGGGGTTCGAGCCCAGCTCGTTCGGAGCCAGCGAACTGCTTCAGATCTCCGTCGATCAGATCGATCCCAACCCGTATCAGCCCCGGAAACAGTTTCCGCTCGAGGAAATCGCCTCCCTGGCCGACTCGCTCCGCCAGCATGGGATGCTTCAGCCAGTGCTGGTTCGCTCGATCGATGGGCGCTATCAGCTCATCGCGGGCGAGCGCAGATTCCGCGCCAGCATCGAGGCCCGGCTCCATGAGATCCCCGCCCGGGTCCTTGATCTCGACGACCAGCATGTCTTTGAACTCGCGATGGTCGAGAATCTTCAGCGAGAGGATCTGAACGCCGTCGATAAAGCGACGGCCTTCCGTGAATACCTGGCCCGCTACGGGGGCACCCAGGACGAGCTCGCCGGCCGGCTCGGACTCGATCGCTCGACGATCTCGAACCTGATCCGCCTGCTCGAACTGCCAGATGGGGTGCTCGACGCCGTCCGCTCGAGCCAGATTACCCAGGGACACGCGCGGGCGCTTTTGGGGCTTCCCGACAACGACCAGCGCCTGGCCGCGTGCCGCCAGGTGATTGCCGACCACCTCTCGGTCCGCCAGACCGAGGCCCTGGTCGCCACCGGCATTCCCACCCCCGCGCGGACCCGGCTCCGCAGGGACCCCGCCCACGCGCCAGATGACAAACCTCCGCACCTGGTCGATGTCGAGCGACTCTTCCATGAGCGCTTAGGCGCGAGCGTCCTCGTCAAGGCTCGCACCCCCGACCGCGGCCAGATCGTCATCGACTATGCATCACGCGCCGAGCTCGACCGGCTCGCCGACTTGATCCGAGGCGCGATCATCCCCGTCGCCTCCGAATAACCTCGCCAGTCGTGGGTTGGCTTCCCACTCACGCCCCGCCGAGCGTGGAGAGAGAACCTGGCTTCCCTCTCCACCCTCACAAAGGCGGGTGCCTGGCGGTCTGATTATGGCCTCATCATCAAGAATAACAATGAGTTAGGAAATCCGCTGGGATCAAGCCCCGGTCCATGGCATCAGGTTTGCTCACTTGCGACGTCGGCTATCACATTGCCACAGTAGGCCACCTGAGCTCAATCACCGCACTTAGCCTGGTATTCCTCAAATGAGTTTGCCCCAGCCCGAAGACAGGGCTACCTGCCTGTCGTCCTCGCTGCTTACGCTGGTCTCCGACGAAGAGGGGATCGAGTCGCTCAAGGATTTGATCGCCACGTTTGTCCATCGGACCCGCAACCTGCTCAACGGCATCAAGATGAGCCTCTACATCCTGCGCAGGGGGGCGACGGGAAAACGATCCGTTGAATGGGCTGAGCTCGAACGAGTCTACGGGGCGATCGAAAGCCTTCTCGACCGTCTCCAGATGATCTATAAAGCGCGGAGAGTGAACAGGATCCGTTGCCCTTTGGGCCAACTGATTCGCGACCGCATGCCGAGCTGGGGTGGGCTCCTGGAGCGGCGGGGCTTGGTCCTTGATATCGACGCCCCGACGGAAGACGACACGGCGGAGTTCGATCCCTCGTCGTTCAGCCTCGCTCTGGACGCGTTTGTATCGTGGCGAGCGGAGGTCGCGCCCGCGGGCACCCGAAGCCTGCTTGGATGGCGAATCAATGGCGATCACGTCGAGCTTTGGTGGCGGGAAGACGAGCCTGACGCGCGATCCACGGCGGCGAGCACCCACTCGCCGGCGGCGAATGAGCCCTCCATGGGCATCGATACGCTGGCATTGCCCCTGCTGGCGCGGATCACGGCGATCCATGGCGGGGTCCTGGACGCGCGACGGGATCCCGAACTGGTCATGACCCTGCGGTGGCCACGATTCTGCCCCACCGGGCAAGACGCATCCCCACCCACCAAGCTGGCGTGTTCCTCGGATTGATGATCCCTCGCGGGCTCCCCTCAAGGGCGGGCGGGCGACGTCCTGGCGAACCCGAATGCCTGTCCTGGTGACCGTGTCTTGACGGCTTTCCTCACGAGAGCCTACGATGCCAGAGCACGTGAACGCGGGGCGTAGCGCAGCCTGGTTAGCGCGCCTGCCTTGGGAGCAGGAGGTCATGGGTTCGAATCCCGTCGCCCCGACTATCTTCTGAAATGAGTCCCACGGCGAGGACGTCCAGCGGCTTCTCCATTTCAGCGAAAGAATCTAGGGCTCGGCAAGCCTGTTAAGCCATGACGGCCCTCTGGTCACGATTTCGTGACGAGTCGACGGAACTCCATAACTCCGCCGGACAAAACAGGGTTCCAATCTCGTCCCCACCATGGGACTGGGTCAGTTCCAGGAAGGCGGGGATCCCAGGCGGGCATGAACGGCTACACCGTTCCCCGGCTGTGATTGCTTGCACGACGTGGCTCGGTTTTTGTCTGGACTTAACCGAACCTGAGAGCATATTGTATTTTAGGGAAACCATTCGAGCCCCACAGGGCGTCGAGGGAGCTTGACGGTGCCGCGTTGCCGAAGAACCACCGTGAAGATCGGAACTTAGACTGTGCGGTTTTCGAGTATGCTGACAAGGTCATCGAGGATTCCGAGCCAAATTCAACAGGGGACACGGCCCGGGCCGTCTCTGTTCCAACGGATGGAACCGCTCGTGCCTGGCATGGCGGTTGGGCCTCTCGTGACACTCTCGTCCAGCTCCATGTGACCAAGGCCCGCAATGGAAAGTTCTCACGGTGTCCCGTCGCCCCGAGTTGGGCTGGTTCCAGGATTCCGCAAGCGGATGGAATCCAAAAGTCGCCTCGTGCCGGCTTTTGATCGCTCGATCGACCGGGGTCACTGATTGATCTTGGATTGTATCCTTTCCGAGGGGGGCGAGCGTGATCGGTAACAAAGGCACCGCCAAGGAACGGGCAGCCAGGGCGGGGGCGGAGCTGGTTGAGAGTGGAATGGTCGTTGGGCTCGGCTCCGGGTCGACCTCCGCCCTTATGGTCGGGTTTCTCGGCCAGCGGGTTCGCGAGCTGGGGCTCGCGATCATGGCCGTCGCGACCAGCGAGGCGACCGCCCAGATGGCTCGCGAGGCGGGGATTCCCTTGCTCGAGCTCGACGAGGTTTCCGGGCTCGATATCAGCCTTGACGGCGCGGATGAGATCGATGGCCAATTCGCCATGATCAAGGGGCTCGGCGGCGCTCTGTTACGCGAAAAGATCGTCGCCGCCGCGTCGCGGCGCCGCGTGACGCTGATCACGGCTGAGAAGCGAGTCACCCAGCTCGGGTTGGTTTGCCCCCTCCCGATCGAGGTCAGCCGCTTCGGGCTGGTCCACACCGAGCGCGGACTGAAACGGCTCGGTGCCGAGACGAAGATTCGACGCAAGGGGAGCGAGCTGATCCTGACCGACGGCGGGAATTGCATCATCGACTGCGAATTCGCCGGGATCCCCGATCCCGCGGGTCTCGATCCGAGGGTCCAAGGACTCCCGGGAGTCCTGGAAACCGGGCTGTTCGTGGGCCTCTGCGACACGCTGATTATTGGGTCGGCCGATCGGGTCGAGCACATCGAGGTCGATCGCCAGGGGCGGCGAGCCAGCGACTGATCCGACGGCCGACGGGTGTTCCGGGGTTATCGTGCAAGCCGCGCCTTGAGCTCGTCGAGGATTTCGGCCGTTCGCGAGGACCCCACGCGGTCGCAGCCCAGCGCGATCACCTCGATCATCGAGTCCAGGTCGCGCACGCCCCCCGCGGCCTTGAGCTTGACCTTGCCCCCCGCCGAGCGTCTCATGAGCCGCAAATCGTCCAGGGTCGCGCCCCCGGTGCCGTATCCAGTCGAGGTCTTGATGTAGTCGGCCCCCAGTTCCTCGCAAATCTGGCAGAGACGGACCTTGTGTTCGTCGGCCAGGAAGCAATTCTCGAAGATGACCTTCACGATCGCGCCTGTGGCGTGGCAGGCGTTCGTGACCCCGGCGATGTCGTCCGCGACGGCCGACCACTCACCGGCGAGGACCTGTCCGATGTTGACGACCATGTCGAGCTCGGTGGCCCCGTCCGAGATGGCCTTTTCGGTCTCGAAGACCTTGACCGCCGTCGCGTGACCACCGTGCGGGAAACCGATGGTGGTGCCCACGGCCGTACGGGTTCCCTTGAGAATTCGGGCGGCCATGGCGACGGCGTAGGGCTTGATGCAGACGCTGGCGACGTCATAGCGCGCGGCGAGCCGGCAACCCTCCTCGAGAGCCGGCCCGCCCAGGGTTGGGCCCAGGAGCGAGTGGTCGATTCGCCTGGCGACCGCTTCATAGGTGAGCTCAAAACTCATGAACAGGTGACTCCGAAGAGGATGATGAGGGGGGCGCGGCTCAGGATGTCTGAGAGACAGTCTGACGGGTGAAAACCCCATTCGAGCGTCGGGCCGGCGTCGTCGGTCGAAACATCATGGCCAGCACCAGCGGGATATAGAGCATGACAAGAGTCCCCCCCTTGTCGAGATACCAGAACTGACTGGCGACCAGGATGGCGGCCGAGAGGGCGATCAACTCGCCCAGGCTCTTCCGGACGGGCCAGATGGTGACAAAGATCGTGAGGGCAAGGTAGGCGATCAAGACCGGCAGTCGATAGCTGGAATCGATTCCGACCCAGAAACTCGCGAGCGAGCGTGGCTCGAAATGGGGTAGGAGTCCAGCCTCGGCGACACTTCGCGCGCCTAGGGCGCTTGCCCAGGCCGCGACCTCGGGAACCATCCAGCCCAGGAGCGCGCAGGTGGCGACCACGGCGACCGCGGCGAGTGTGAACCGGAGCGTTCCGCGCCCGAAAGAGTATCCCGCCCAAAGAGGGATCAGCCCCAGACAGGCCGGGATCCAGCCCGCCGCGAGCCCGATCAGAGCTCCCGCCATCACGGGCCGATCGTGGAAGAGCACGGCCGTGGTGATCAGGGCGGCCGGAACGAGCTGGCCACTATCAACGACCGCCATCCGGGTGTAAGGAATCAAGAGATAACACGCCGCCATCGCCGTGCCGGTGAGCGGGCGCTCAAACAGCCGCCAGCCAATCCCGACGAGCGTACACACCAACCCCACATGGGCCAGGCTCGCCAGCACGCGGGAGACAATCACCTGCGGCAGCTCGCGCTTGAGCGAGGAGGGGAGGGGGGCGATTCGAATCATCTTGGTCACGGCAGGGGGCGTTTTGTCGGGATCGACGGTCGCGCGATCGTCGCGTCCCGAGGGCTCGGCGGGATTCCGGGCCGCCCCGTCCTCGACGGGAAGGCTGACCGTTTCGACCAGGAGCAGACCCAGGAGCCCGGCCGAGAGACAAACGAGCCCCGACATGTTGAGATTCGGCTCAAGCAGGGGTCGCCTTCGCAGGCCCAGGTCGGCCAGGCAGCGAACGAGCCAGAGCAACGATCCGGCGAACAGCCAGAGGTAGGCGCTCCAGGGATGATCGACCGGATTGCCCGAGATCCACATCATCCCGGGCGCGAGGGCGAACAACAGCAAGAGGTCGAGATTTCGCACGCTCCAGAACCGGCTGAACTTGAAAAACAGCGTGACACAACCCAGGAGCGAGAGAATCAGCCAGACTTCTGGACCCAGACCGAGATCCGCCACGAGCGATCCATTCACGGCGACCTCGTCAGTCGGGCTGGTGGGGGATGGGAAGACCGGCCAGGTCACGGAGGGCGTTCAGGGCGGCCCGTTGTTCAGCTTCCTTTTTGTTGTTTCCCCAGGCCGAGGGAAAAGAACGTTCTCCGATCCGCGCTGACATCTTGAAACACTTGGAATGGTCCGGGCCCTTCTCATCGATCAAGACATACGTAGGCGTCGCCCCAAAATCGCGCTGGGCGATCTGCTGAAGATTGCTCTTGAAGTTAATCCCGTGCTCGTCGAGCGCGGCCGCCTCGATCTCGCTATCGACGTTGCGCGTGATAAACTCGCGGGCCGCCTCGATCCCACCATCGAGATAGATCGCGCCGATCAAGCTCTCGAACACATCGGCCAGCACCGATGGCGGCGTCTGATCGCGCGAGCCCATCCCTTTTCCGATCACCAGGAACTCCCCAATCCCCAGCCGCCGTGAAAACCGGACGCAGGCCGTCCGCGACACCACGACCGATTTGATCCGCGTCAGCTCACCCTCGAGCGAATCGGGAAAGCGACGATAAAGAGCCTCGCAAACGATCGCGCCCAGGATGGCGTCGCCGAGGAATTCGAGCCGCTCGTTGGAGACCAGCCGATGATTCGCGCCCGAGGCATGCGTGAGCGCTTCCTGAAGCAGATTCAGGTCGTGAAACCGGTAGCCGATCGCCACCTGGCAATCATCGAGAACGTCGGCCTTGGACCCGTGCTTCGTGGAAGCCATAGAGACAATCCGCCCATCAAATTACATCGCGCCCCGATAGGCTATAGGTCGCGGGGGCGGTTGTCAACGGTCTGGGCGGACCAGTCGTCGTGGGCCAGGGCGGGGCTCTCCTGGTCGGGGCCACCCAATCGGCACAGACGCAAGAACGGTTCGCATCGCAAGAACGCCCAGGATTGATTCGAGCGCAACGTCGCACGCAACAGGACCTTGATCGCGCGGAATGGCGGAAATGGGACCAACATTCGCGCTAGGACCGGACGAATCAATGGAACATCGGGTCCACCGCGTTCTCGACCGCGGCAATCATGCCGGGGCGGAGGCGATCCCAGCGATTTCGATGTCACGCGGCTAGTCCACTTGTGATCATAGGCAGGGGGATCGACCGGCCCGTCCTCGCGGGTGAGGCAGGGGCCTGGAACCCTCGGCTCCAGGGAGGTGTTCGGTGTTGCCCAGGGATCTTCGCTCCACGCCCCATGTCAAGCGCGCTCGGCGCAAGACTGATCCGTGCCTCATCGAGCAGCTTGAGGATCGGATGGTCCTCTCGTTTTCCACGCTGGGATTCTCATTGCCGAATTTGATCGTCACCGGCGAAGCGGGCCCCCGCGCGGCCTGGGGTGGGACGCTCGACATCTCGGCCTACGTGCAGAACATCGGCACGAGCACGATCACGGAGCCAATCGCCCAGGCCCCGGGCTCGCCCAGCTCGGCCGACGCCGCTGACTCAATGATCAACGTCATCATGACCCCCAAGCGCGATTCGCTCGCCCATGCCGTCTACCTGGGCTCCGTGCAAGCGCCCCCGCTGAGCCAGAATAGCCTGGAGCAGGTCACCGCCTCGTTCACGCTGCCAGCCCGGCCGCCCGGCTTCGCCGGCGGTGGGGGCAAATTCTTTGTCCGGTTCGAGGTGAATTCCAGCTACCTCAGCAAGCCGGTCCCGGTCATGGTGACGAGCCAGGCGCTGCCGCAGATTCGGGCGATCGCCCTTTACACGCCCCAGACCATGCAGCCTGGCGACACGATCGCCCCAGTGATTCAGGTCGAGAACCTGGGGACCGCGTCGACGGGGGATCAAGGTCCGCTGACGGTGGCCCTGGTGGCCTCGGTGACGCCGACCTTCACCCTGGGCAGTTCGATCGTGGCCGAGTACACGGTCGGCAATATCCCCGGCGTCTCGCGGACCCCGACCCGGGGAGATTATCGGACCTTCGCGAAGCACACGGTCACGCCGCCGAATAACGTGGTCACCATCGACGCCTCGCCCGTCACCCTGCCCACCTCGCCAGGCGTCTATTACCTGGGCGTGGTCGTGGATCCGTCGGGTTCGTTCAAGCAACTCAGCCTGCCGGCGAATCCGTTTAGCGTGTTCCACAAGGTCGGACCGCCGATCAACAACCTGCCGCCGGCGGGCGTGATCAGCGGGGCCAACGTGGGAGTCTTCCCGACCCCACCGGCCGGCCAGTTGATCGGCAACGGATAAGCACTCATGGTCCGCGCCCTCGGGGCGGAGGGGACGAACGAGATCACACTCTCGGCGACCCCTCCCCGCGAGGCCGCCGACCGAGTTTGGCGGGGCTCGCGAAACAGCATCACTCCCGGAACCCCGCGGTCGAAGGACGTCGCGTCGGCGGATCAAGCGCCAAGGCGCGCTCGCGGCAACCTTGCCACCCTCGAGACAAGGGAGCCGCGAGTCATCCCATCACGGCTTCCCGTGGTCGATCGAAGTGCTCACCCCCTGGGCCTCCGCGATCATCACCAAGGGTCCATGAACGTGCGTGCCCCCCGAGTGTCCATGAACGTGCGTGCCCCCCGAGTGTCCATGAACGTGCGTGCCCCCCGAGTGTCCATGAACGTGCGTGCCTCCCGGCTTGAAGATCGTGAGGTTGTCCGACCCGAAGTCGGTCAGGCCGCTCGTTACGCCGCCGACGGTGGTTGTCCCCTGAACGTCGATCGTGACCTGCCCAGCGAGCCCCTGGAGTTGGCTTCGCGTGAAATGCAGGACGAGGTCGGGGCTCGTTGTACCGCTGACGGTCTCGACCCTTGGTGAGCCCTTCAAATGAAGGGTAATTGAAGCACCACCGCCAGAGGGTGTGGCCGTTACCCTCAGGCTCGCGGAATCGATCGTGCTGACGTTCAAGGTCGAGTCGCCCAGGATGGCGACCGTCGCGACCCCCTTGCCGTGGTTGACCGAGGCCAGGGCGATCTGATGCGGCATGACCGCCACGCCACTCAGGACTCGCCTTGATTCGAGTGATTCCAACACCAAATTGAGAGACCGTCGCCGTTCCCCTTCTGTTCGCATGATCCCGCCTCGCGAAAGGGTTTTGTGAAGTGACGTGATCGGTGTACGAAATGCCTGAACGGATCGAGATCCTTCCCGGAGCGGAACCCCACCCGCGAGACCACTCGGCCAAAGTCCTTCATGAACCGGGAATATCGAAACCCTAGGTCACGCTGGAAGGTCGCGTCAAATTCACACTTGCCGATGCATGCTCGAAATCTCGAGCCAGCCTTGGGGCGAGGGGCACGCACTCGCGAGTGGTATTCGCGTACCATCGCCCGACGCAATGGGGCGTGGTCAGGCTCATGCGATTCCGAGCGGGCGGGCGAGTTTGAGGAGGGCCTCCAGGCGTTTGGGGGCGGCGACCAGGGTTGGGGTCGCGACTGGCGTCTGGCGGAACATCTGGGCGGGCGAGAGCCTCTTTCCGTCCAGGGTCGCGTAGGCGCAACCCGCCTCGCTGGTGATCACGATTCCGGCGGCGACGTCGTGGGGGTGCTCGCCCATGAGGATGGTCGCCTGGAGCCGATTACACGCGACGAACGATTGCTCGCAACAGGCGCTTCCCAGGTCGCGGAGCCGGCCTGGCAGGCTTCGGGGGTCGACGGCGCGGAGGGCGTTGGTGCCGACGCAGACGTTGTCCTGATCGTGAAAGCGATCGGCGTCCCGGGCCGACAGACGCTCGCCATCGCGAAACGCGCCGGACCCTTTTGTCGCCCAGAAAAGCTCGCCCAGGGGGGGGATCGCGATCACCCCCAAGATCGGCTCGTCACCGTCGACCAGGCCGATACTGACCGCCCACAAGGGGAGCGCGTGAACCAGGTTTCCCGTGCCGTCGATGGGGTCGATCGACCACCGTCGCGGCCCGCCTCCTCCCTGGGGCGCGTATTCCTCGCCGGTGATCCGATCGTCGGGAAACCGCTCCATGAGCCGGCCCCGGATCATTTGCTCGAGATCCTGATCGAGATCGGTAACATAGCTCAGGTTGGATTTCTCGGTGGGCTTCACGAGGTCGCGACGCGACAGGGCGATCGCCGCGGCCTCACGCGTGAGATCCTTCACGAAATCCAGCAGTCGAGGAAGCTCGGACGGGCTCGTCATCGGGGAAGATCACACCTCGGTAGGGTTCTGGAATCGATCCGACGGGTCGACGCCGGGCCGCGGTTGATTTAGCCTAGACGAATCACTTTGATCAGGACAAGGGGAGCCCGCGCGTGGCGAATGTGGATCTCGGAGTGAGGCTAGGACGGCTCGAGCTCAAGAACCCCGTGCTGTCGGCCTCGGGGACCTTTGGCTACGTCAGGGAGATGGCCCAGTTCGTTGCCCTGGATCGGCTCGGCGGCGTGATCCCCAAGACGGTCACGTTTCACGCCCGGGCCGGGAACCCGACCCCACGCACCGTCGAGACGGCGTCGGGCATGCTCAACGCGATCGGGCTCGACAACGACGGCATCGACCACTTCCGCTCGCGCCACATGCCCTATCTGCGTACGGTTGGGACGGCGGTCATCGCCAATATCGCGGGCGAGGACGTCGATCAGTTCGTCGCCATGGCCGAAATGCTCTCCGATGAGCCTGGCCTGGCCGGGATCGAGCTTAACATCTCGTGCCCTAACGTGAGCCACGGCCTTGACCTGGGGACCGACGCCGCCGTTGTCGAGCGCCTGATCCGCCGGGTTCGATCGGCGTGCTCGCTCCCCATCATCGCCAAGCTCACCCCCAACGTGACCGACGTGGTCACGATCGCCCGCGCGGCCGCCGACGGAGGCGCGGACGCCGTGAGCTTGATCAACACACTCCGCGGGCTGGCCGTCGACTGGCGGCGGCGACGGCCAATCCTGGCCTACGACTATGGCGGTCTGTCGGGGCCCGCCATCAAGCCCATCGCCCTGCGGATGGTCTGGGAGACCCATCGCGCCCTTCCCGACCTGCCCATCATCGGTGTCGGCGGCGTCGCGACCGCGGACGACGCCCTGGAATTCCTGGTCGCCGGCGCCAGCGCGATCCAGGTCGGGACGGCCTCGTTTTACGACCCCGGCGCGACCGAGACCATGGTCGACCAGATCGCCAATCGGCTGGCCGCCGTGGGGGTGGCCAGCGTGACGGAGATCGTCGGTTCACTCCGATCCAACCGAATTACTCGATGACCAGCCTTGGTGGCCGCCTCAGGCCCCGGCGATCATGACGACGGTGTACTTTTTCTTGATCAGGTCCTTGTATGCCTTTTCGCGAAGGATTTCCAAGCCCTTGCCGGTCGGCGTGTAAAAGTGGATCTCGTGTTTGCTGATATCGTAGAGCTTGCCATTCTTGACCTGAGCCTTCAGCCGGGCGAGCGTGTCCTTGACGGTCTCCGAGGTGTCGCCTTCCTTGTCGGTTGTCTTGGTTTCCAGGGTAATTCCGGCGGGCAGGCATGCGGCCACGGCGTCGGGGCTCTCGAGAGCGATGGGCTCGGCGGCGACTCCACCCCCCTCGGGCGCTTGCTGGCAACCGATGAGGACGAGCCCCACCGCCAAGAAGGCAAAGGGGCGGAAACCGCGTGTTCCTTGACGGATCTGGTTCATGAATAGTCTCGGGATTCTAAGTTGGGGAGCAGAGACGAGGCTTGCGCGAAAGAAAGGCTTCCGCCCCGCCCGTTGATTCGCGAGTAGAGCGGAAGCCGTGAATGCGATCGCGTGCGATCGGATCGAGGATCAATACTGGTCGCTGGAGATGACCTCGCCACCGGCGATCGTGCCGAGACCCTGCCAGGTCGAGCAGCCGATCGAGTCCTTGACGAAGTGCACGCTGCCGTCGCAAAACAGCACGTTCACGCCGCCAGGATGGAAGCTTCGGGCCGTGATGGCGCCAAAGCTGGGCCCGCCGTCGTTTTCGTCGGTCGAATACCAGTCAAAGTCGAGATAACCACCGGTGTAGTTCGTGCCGGCGGGATTCAAGGTGATATTGGTCGCCAGGATCCCGGTGTGGGCGTTGGGCGTGAGCGCTGTCGTCATGCCGCCGTAAGGTCCCGCTCCGTCGGGCCAACGAAGGTGGCCAAGGGCCTGCTGCTTGCAAGAGGAATAGTTCGCTTGAATGTAGGCGACCCCGGCCGCGGTCGTGGTGGGATAGCTGTTGTAGGAGAGCCCCGGAGGGCTCGTACCCGCGGGGTAGCAATGGCGAAGCTGGGGGCAGCTCGCCTTGACCTCGGCCCCGAGCACCGTGTTGCTCGTGCCGTCGGTGATCGACGCGAACCGCCGCGAGAGATTGATCGAGAACATGCTCCGGGTGAGGCTCGGAATCGAGCCCGTATTGCCGGGAATCCCACCGTAGGCGAACCAGTCGCCCACGCACCAGCCATAGTTGGTGGGATAGTAAATCCCAGGATCGAAGGTCTGGCCTGGCTGAGGATTGATCTCGCTCGGGCAGATCGTGAAGGGAGCGCGAACCGACGCGACCGTGTTGTTCGACGGATCGCTGTACTCGAGGCTGAAATTCATGGAATTGAAGAGAGTCCCCTGCTCGGCGTAGGGCATGACCCGGCAGGTCGGGCTAATCTGATTGCCCAGGAAAATCGCCCCCCCGAAAAACGAGTACGTACCCGACGGCGGAAAGGCCCCGTTGCCACTCTCATAGTTGTGCATCGCAAGCCCGAGCTGCTTGAGATTGTTGGTGCACTGGATGCGCCGGGCGGCCTCGCGGGCGCTCTGCACCGCCGGCAAGAGCAAGGCGATCAAGACCGCGATGATCGCGATCACGACCAGTAACTCGATCAATGTGAAGCCAGCTCGTCCCACTCGTCTTTTCCCAGCCATGTCCATCGATTCACCTCGTCCAAGGCAATGGTTCTAGTTGCTCGATCACCTCGAGCTCAATAGATCGCACGAAACCCGGCCGACCCTGGGTGAAAACCCTGTCGATCCCGAGTGACCAAATTTTCCAGGCCATTGTTCAGGAACCCGACAAGGAATGATGAATCTTCCGTGAAGGCTCGCCTAATGACCCATCAAAACACCGCTCTTCCCGTCGATCCGCGATCGACCGATTCGCCGCAAACCGCGTGATGCCAGACGCTTCAGATAATGTTATCGCGGTCAATCACTCGAAACGCACCCATGCCCGCGCGATCTCGCTTGAGACCGCGTGGAACCTTGGAGAGTCGGCTTGATCTTGCCATCTGGTCCGCGATCGCATGGGCGAGTGGGCCTTGGCGCGAGGGCGTGAAAACGAGCGAGTGGCCGATTCGAAACGATCCCGCATCCACGAGCATCCGAGCGATTTCCAGAATGACATGGCCGACGACTCGAATCGGCCATGGTCATTCAAGGTGACCTCGCCGGACTCCAGGGCTCGATCCTGCGCCACGGGTTTGGGTTTCCGTCGAAGCTCGATCGCTGGTCCATGTCGCCGCATCGCGACAAACGCCCCCTGTTCTCCATCGACCGATTGACGATGGTAGGCCCAGCCGACTATAATTCAGTCGTATTGAGACTGAGTCTCAATTGCTTCTCGACGACCCTGCTGACTGCCCACGCCTCCTGGAGCCGCGATTGATGAATCGGATGCCCGCGAGCTTTTGGTGTCTGGCCCTGGGGTTTTTCGTCGTGGTGCCTGGCGCGCCCGGGGGGGAGATTTCGGGCGTGGTCAAGATGCCCGAGATTTGTTCGCCATCGATTAGCCCAGCCGTGGTGTATCTCGATTCCTCTCAATCGGTTGCGCCTGTCTCCTCGGCCTCGGTCGACGTGGTTTTGGTGAATCAGCGGGACCTGCGATTCACCCCTCGGGTTCAAGTGATTCCGTTGGGTGGGCGGATTCGTTTTGGCAACCAGGATGGTGAGAATCACAACGTCCACGTGGTGTCGCCGGGGTTTGCGTTCAATCAGTCGATGGCACCTGGGCAGTTTCAGGAGTTCACGCCGGACCATGCCGGGGTGGTAAGGCTTGCATGCGACATTCACCTCCACATGCGTGGGTTCGTGGTGGTGAGCCCGACGCCGTGGGCGGCCGTCTGTTCGCGAGAGGGCAGATTTCGCCTTCGCGAGGTGCCTGATGGGCGGTATACGCTGCATGCCTGGCATGAGATGGGCGATCCGACGACGACGGAAGTCGTGGTGAAGGGGGGGGTGGCCGGCCCGGTATCGCTGAGCCTCTCGACCAAGGAAGCGACCGCGGGTCAGGGAAAGATGGGTGCCAGCGTGCCGGCGCGTCCCTGGGCCGACGTGCTGGACCGGATCAGCGTGGCGCTGGCCGCCAGTGGCGACGCGGCCGTGCGCGAGGGGGGGCTCGACCGAGCCCGAAAGTTCGCCGACGACGCGTACTGGGGCGAGTTCGAGGCCTCCGACCTCGAGACGGCGATTCGCAAGTTCCTGGGTTTTGCTCGCGCCGGCGTGATCGAGCGGCGATTTCGAACGATTCGAGCGGCCGTCGCGAGCGTGGCCGCCTCTCGCGAGACGGCGGGGGCGTTTTCGGACGAGTGCCACGCGCTCATGCTCGACTTGATTACCGCGGTTCAAGAGCTGAACGCCAAGGGAGTGATCGATTCCCGCAAGGTCTTCGCGTCCCAGGGTGAACTGGCCTACGCGGCGAGTGGGTCGACCGACCTCGACCCCAGGGAGCTCATGACGGCTCTCAAACGCGGGTTTCACCGAGTTCGGGAGGTCGCCGACGGGTCGGGTCGAGACCAGGCGGCGGGGGAGTGGACCTCGGTTTACATGACCGAGTTCGAGCCGATCGAGCGTTACCTGATGGGGCGCGACCCGCAAGCGATCCGGCCGTTCGAACTTCGCTGGAACGCGATTCGCGGGGAGATTTCGGCCGGTCTTTCCGGTGAGCCGCTCGAGACTCGGTTGGCGGGGCTGGGATCGGACGTCGAGCGCACGCTGGGGCTCCTAGAGGCGAGGCCGATGGGGGGCTTCGGTTCGGCGTTCGCCGCGTCTCTGGTGACAATCGTGCGCGAGGGGGTCGAGGTCATCCTGGTGGTGGCGATGCTGCTGGCCCTGGTCTCGAGGGCCGTGCAGGCGGGTACTGGCGAGACGGAGGCCCGCCAGCGAGCCGGCCGTCAGGGGACCAGGGCGATCTGGCTCGGGGTCGGGCTCGCGATCATCGCCAGCCTCGCCACGGCGGCCGCCCTCAACGCCATGGTCGCGACCGCCCAAGGCCGATCCCGAGAGATCCTTGAGGGGCTCGTGATGCTCGTCGCCTCCTGCGTCCTCTTTTATGTGAGCTACTGGCTCGTATCCCAGGTCGAAGCCAGGCGCTGGATGGATTTCTTAAAGGCCCAGGCACGGCGAGGGCTGGAATTCTCAGGTCGCGGCACGCTCGCCCTGACGGCCTTCCTGGCCGTCTTTCGCGAAGGGGCCGAGACCTCGCTCATGTACCAGGCCCTGATCGGAAGCGAGGGCCGCACCCGCGACGGCATGCTCGGGCTCACCGCGGGATTGCTCGCGGGGCTCGTGATCCTGGCCGTGGTCGCCCTCGTCATCCGGGCGACCAGCATCCGACTGCCGATCCGGGCCTTCTTCACGCTCTCGGGCCTGTTCCTGTTTGGCCTGGCGATCGTCTTCGCGGGAGACGCGGTCTTCGCACTCCAAAACGCCGGGCTGATCAAGACGACGGCGATCGCCTGGCTGGGATCCGGTCTTCCCCTGGTGGGGCTCTATCCCAACGTCCAGGCGGCCTCGGTGCAGGGGCTCATGCTCTCGGGAGCGGTCGCGGCGTGGTTGTTGCTTCCCAAGGAGCCGGCGGCACGGATCGCGGCGTGACGATTCGCAACCAGCGGACCTGAAAACCGGAGAGCTTACTTGTGCGTGCCCGATGGTCTGGACCCCTGGTGATCTCGCTGATTTTTTGCGGGGTCGCGCTGATCCTGATCCTCAACCTCGACCTCGGCGGGACGGGATCCAAGGTCGAGCCGAGCGCGCCCTCCGAGATCACGTCCACGCCACCCCCCTCGAAGCCGGCGGGGTTTCGCGAGTATCCGATTGGCGACGACATCCTGAAAAACGCGATGCGAATCGCCGCCGTCTGGCTGCCGCCGGTATCGATGCAGGGGGGTTCCGAGATGCCTGACGCCTCGTCCGACATGGTCCATCTCGAGGCCGACATCCACGCCGCCGAGGGGAATCCCAACGGCTTTCCCCGCGATGAATTCGTTCCCTATCTCACGATCACCTACGTGCTGACTCCGTTGGACAAGCAATCGGGGGGGCTCGTGGGCGAGGGCGAGGTGCTTCGGGGTTCGCTGTCGCCGATGGTCGCGCGTGATGGCTGGCATTATGGGGCGAGCCTGCTCATGCCCGGGCCAGGCCGATACCGGCTTGATTATCACATCGAGCCTCCCGCGGCCGGCCGCCACGCGGACGCGGCCACCGGGGTCGCCCCCTGGTGGGCACCCTTTGATGTGAGCTTTGACTGGAACTTCGAGGGGGTTCCGCGCTCCGGTACGTAACCAGCCCAACTAGACATCCAGGAACGGGACGAAGCGGCGGAATTGCTTGCTGAGCGCATCCGCCAGGATCTCGGCCTCGCCAAAGTGGCCTTCCTGGCCCGAGGTGACGGCGTAGGCGATGGCTTCCTGACCGAGGTTAACGCGAAAAAGACCCGTCAAGAGCACTCGCCTGGGAGGCAAGGTCAACGACATCGTGGCCGTCAAAAGGTCGTCGTCCTGGGGCGTGATCGGTTCGGAACTCAAGATCACGGCAACCATCCCGACGACCCAACTTTGCCAGGGGGGATAGCGCCCGTTGACAGCCATGGCCGCGCGACCGAGGAGCTGCCTGAGCCCTTTCGCGTCCCCGGCGACCTCGAGCGGCTGGCGGACCACGACCACCACGCCCACCCCCCGGTCGAAAACCGGGATCGGGCCCAACTGGACTCGCCTGGGATAATAGCGTAAGACCTCGAGCCGCGGCGTCTCGAAGACCTCGCCAGGCTCGGGCGACGCCCCCGCCGGTCGCAGGGTCTCGTCGAGGGTATCGAGAAAGTCGGCTTCGATCATGGTGAGTCCAGTCCGACTCTTCGTTCAGGGAGCGCCGCGGATGATGATCTTGGACCCCATCGCCCCTAAACCCGCCAGGGATTCGCGCGTGACCCTCGCGGTGATCACCGAACCCGGGCAGACCAATCCGTTTGGAACCCTCCACGGGGGCGTGTTGCTCAGGCTGGCCGACGAATGCGGGGCGATCGCGGCCCTACGGCACTCGGGACGAGGGCGAATCACCACGGCGGCGATCGATTCCATGACGTTCCTGGGCCCAGTCTACGTGGGCGAGCGGGTCGAGCTCGAGGCGGTCGTGACCTACGTGGGGCGGACCTCGATCGAGACCCGGATCGAGATCCACGCCGAGCCGATCGAAGCCGCCGATCGACGGCTGGTCGCGGTCGGTTACGCCCTTTACGTCGCGCTCGACGAGTCCGGCGAGCGGACCCGGGCTGTCCCCGGGCTCGTTCTCGAGACCGAGGCCGAACGCGAGGCCGCCGAATCCGGCAAGACCCGCCAGGAGCTCAGGCTCATCCGCAGGGACCAGGCCCGCGGTCAGGCCAATCCCCGCCGGCCCGGCGAGCCCACGGACTAAGCCGGCATTTCAGTGCGATGAGCTGGGGGTTTCCGTCGTCACCTCGGTCTTCGCCGGCTCGGCCTGCGCGGGGGGAAGCTCGAATTTGGGTGCCATCGCGCTGGAATACGCCTCGTCGACCGGCCGATCGTGGTCGTTCGTGTACCACGACGAATCGCGGCCCGAGCCCGTGCGAGCACCCGTGGTGAGGTCGATGTCCTCAACCGCCCCATTCAGCCCTTTCTTGAACTCGATGATCCCCTTGCCCAGCGAACGACCGACCTCGGGCAGACGCTTACCAAACAGCAAGACGGCCAGCCCCATGATGATGATCATCTCCGGCGGTCCAAGACCAAACATGGCTCGCTCCTCAAAAACACAAGGCTATCGTGATTCAGGTGATACAACGCGGGTCGACGGGGCTTACGGGGTGGGGGGATTGGCCTGACCGCGGGCCTGGTCCCT
>JAKBAP010000414.1 GCA_021808995.1 Planctomycetota bacterium
TCCCTCGTGGGATTGGAATTCGTGATCCAGGCCACGCGCCAGATCCGGGCCGCCCTCGACCCGGCCACCCCCCTGATCGGATTCGCGGGGGCCCCCTTTACCCTCGCCTGTTACTGCATCGAGGGTCGTGGATCGCGGCATTACGACCAGGCCAAGGAGTTCATGTTTCGCGACGCGGGCGCGTGGCACGCGCTCATGAATCGGCTCACCGACGCGACCACCCTCTATCTGAACGCCCAGATCGCCGCCGGTGCGCAGGTCGTGCAAATCTTCGACAGTTGGGTGGGAGCGCTTGGACCCGAGGATTATTCAGAGTATGTTCAGCCCCACATGAAGCGACTCTTCGCGAGCCTCGACACCCAAGCGCCCGCGATCCATTTTGGCACGGGGACCGCGACCCTGCTCGAGCTCGAGCGCGAAGCCGGCGGCTCGGCAATCGGCGTCGACTGGCGCGTCGACCTGGCGAGCGCCCGCGATCGGCTGGGCCCAGGCGTGGCCGTGCAAGGAAACCTGGACCCCGTCGCCTTGCTCGCGCCCACTCCCGTCATGGAGCGCATGGCCCGTCGGGTCCTGGAGAAAGCCGGCGGCCGACCAGGCCATATCTTTAACCTCGGCCATGGGATCCTTCCCCAGACCCCAGTCGATAACGTCCGCCGGCTCGTTGATCTGGTCCACGAGGAATCGATACGACACGCGAGTCCCGACTAAGCCCAGGCGCGAGATCGATCATTGGAATTCCGAGCCAGTCCCAGCGGCTCGGCCAGCCG
The DNA here is from genome assembly GCA_021808995.1 of Planctomycetota bacterium. Classification (GTDB taxonomy): domain Bacteria; phylum Planctomycetota; class Planctomycetia; order Isosphaerales; family Isosphaeraceae; genus JAKBAP01. The sequence continues at coordinate 768 of JAKBAP010000414.1, forward strand.
GCTCGAGCGCTTCCTGCGTCACCAGGGCGATGTTGACCACCCACATCACCGTGCTCACGATCAGGTAGACGCGATGCAGGGGATAAAAACCGGCGATCACCTCGGACTCCAGGATCCGATCCATCGACCGGTGGAGCAGACAGAGCCACGCGAGCCCCAAGGTCGTGGTCGCGAGCAAGAACCACCTAAGCCCGCGCGCCGGCAACGATCCACGCCGGCGATCAATCCAGCCCTCGACCCACCAGGGGACAAGGGCGATCGCCCCCACCAAATTCAGGTCGTTCGTCACGCGCTGAGTGATCAGCCCGGACGCGAACGAGCCCATCTCCTGGTGCAAGATCGAGACGACGAAAGCACTATAAAACGTGAATCCGCCAAGCCAAGCGGTCATCCCCAACAGGCAAGCGGACCTAAGAAGCCATCGCATGATCACAGTTCGCATCGTTGACATCACGCCTTGACCAGTTTCGAGGCATGGCGCTGAATCTTGCGAATGGCGAGGGCGATCTGGTCCATGTCCGACCGTGGACCCAGGAGCGTGGTCTGGGTCAGCCAGATGGCTTCCTTGCAGAGCTGATCATTCCTGGGGCAGTGAATGCCCTTGAGTAGATTGGCGATCCGCTGGGCCGAATAGATGGCCTTGAAGCCGCGGGTATCGAGCGAGTTTTTCAGGAATGGCTCGTCATAAAGCGGGGTGTAGCCCCCCGCCGCCGGGACCCCCTCGGCGGCAAGGGCCTGGAGAAACCGTTGGCGAGACAGCCCGGAAAATCCATTGGCATCGTATCGGAACATATAAAGATGGTATGCGTTTCGGGTGCAGTTCTGGTACATCCGCGCGGGGGCAAGGCCGGGGATTTCCTTGAGTAGTGAGGTCAAGTACTGGGCGTTTTGCTCCCTGCGACGAGACTGATCCTCGAGTCGTGAGAGCTGACGAGCGAGCAAGACCGCTTGGAATTCGCTGATCCTGAGGTTGGCTCCGGGAAGGTTGTACGCGAACAGCCCGCTCGAGGATCGGCCGTTATTCTGGAAGCTCTGGCAAAGGTCATGGAGGCGGTCGTCGTTGGTGACGATCGCGCCCCCCTCGCCACAATTGAGGTTCTTGGAGGCCTGAAAGCTAAAGCAACCCAGGTTGCCAAGCGTGCCGACCTTCCTGCCGCGCCATTCGGCGAGATGGGCCTGGCAGGCGTCCTCGAGGACGGGGATCTGGCGCGTCTGGGCCACCGAGAGAACAGCATCCATGTCGGCCGAGGAACCCCCCAGGTGGACAGGCATGATGCAGGCGGTGCGGTCGGTGATGGCGGCCTCGATCGCACGGGCGTCGATCTGGAAGGTCTCGGGGTCGACGTCGACGAAGACCGGCAGGGCGTGGTGCAAGAGCACGGCGTTGACGGTGGCGACAAAGGTGTACGGGGGGACGATCACCTCGTCGCCGGGCCCAACCCCAAGGGCGGCCAGGGAGGTGACGAGGGCGCTCGTGCCGTTCGCGACGGCAATGGCGTGCTTCGCGCCCAGGAGGTGTGCCCAGGCTTCCTCGAATTTCCGGGCCTGGTCGCCGTTCAGGCGGCACCATCGGCCCGAGCGCAGGACGTCGAGCCAGGCGCGCTCATCGTCCTGATCGATGATGGGCCAGTGGGGATACGGCTCGCTACGGACAGGCTTTCCGCCCAGGATCGCGAGCGACTCGGAATCGGCGGCCCGAGCCGTCGTCGTGGAAAAGCCCACGGCCGCGCCGGCGACGCCCAGGAACGACCTGCGGGATTGAGGTTCGCGCATGATTGCGATCGATCTCCTGGAGCGCTAGGCGTCAGATGATTTGCGAGATTGGATCGGCCCCTTCGACGCCGACCAGTTTTTGGTTGAGGCCACCGTGAAAGTATGACAGGTTATTCGGGTCAAGGCCAAGCTGATTCAGGATCGTCGCGTGCAGGTTCTTGACGTGGAATCGATCCTCGACGGCGGCCGAGCCAAGCTCGTCGGTACGACCGACGCTCATCCCCCCCTTGATCCCGCCGCCGGCCAGCCACATGGTGAAACCATAGGCGTTGTGGTCGCGGCCGGTCCCCTTGGCGAATTCGGCGGTGGGCTGGCGACCAAACTCACCCCCCCAGACCACGAGCGTCTGGTCCAGGAGCCCGCGCCGCTTGAGGTCCTTGAGCAGGCCCGCGATCGGCAGGTCGGTCGCGCCGGCATGGTGGTTGTGATTGGCGACCAGGTCGGCGTGGGCGTCCCAGTTATCGTCGTTGTGCGCGCCTCCCGAATAGATCTGGATGAATCGCACTCCACGCTCGACCAGTCGGCGGGCGAGCAGGCATTTGCGGCCAAAGTCGGCGGTCCTGGGCTGGTCGAGCCCATAAAGGGCCTGGGTTTCGGCGGTTTCCTGGGCGAAATCGACGGCTTCGGGGGCCGCGCTTTGCATCTTGTAGGCGAGCTCATAGCTGGCGATTCGCGCGGCCAGCTCGGAATTATCAGCGCGTGGGGCCAGATGCTCCTGATTCTTTTTCATCAGATGGTCGAGGAGCTTGCGGCGGGTCCCGATTCCGATATCGCGAGATTCCGCGAGGTCGTGGATCGTGACGCCGCCCGCGCGGAGGACCGTGGCCTGATAGGCCGCCGGCATATACCCGCTCGACCAGTTCTTGGCCCCGCTGATTGGGCCCCCTTTCTGGTCGAGCATGACGACGAACCCTGGCAGGTTCTCGTTTTCGGTTCCCAACCCGTAGGTCACCCACGAGCCCAGACAGGGATGGCCAGAGAGAATCCGGCCAGAGTTCATCATCAGGAGCGCGGACCCATGAATGGGCGATTCCGCGTACATCGAGTGAACGAATGCAATGTCGTCGACACATTCCCCCAGGTTGGGAAAGAGGCTTGAGACGGACTTTCCACATTGGCCGTACTGACGAAACGGCCACTTGGGGCCAACGATTCGGCCCTCGTTTTTCTTGCCGCCACGGCCGAAGGTCTTGATGGCGACGGTCTTGCCGTCGAGCCTGTCCATGCCCGGCTTATGGTCGAAGGTATCGACGTGGCTGGGCCCGCCGTACATGAACAGAAAGATCACGCTCTTGGCCTTGGCCGGCTGGGGGGGGAGCTTGGCGGCCATGGGGTTGGTGAACGGCGCGGCACCGTCGGCGGCGACGGCTTGCCGGGCCAGGAAGCCGTCGCCGGAAAGGAGCCCAGCCAGGGCGACCGAGCCGAAACCGCCGCCGATCTCCCAGAGCAGCTCCCGCCTGGTCCGCCCGCAAAACGATCCCCGAGCGCCGGCCTGGTTGTCATCGTGAGAGAACATGGAATTCTCGCTTCAGTCGAGGTAAACGAACTCGTTCGCGTTGAGTATCAGCAAGCAATACTGGACAAGCGCGGACCGAGGGTCGAGCGATCGATCGTGGACGAGCCATTCGACAAGCTCGAGATCGTCGCGGACTTCCTGGTCGCGAGCTTGGCGTGAGGTCGCCAGGCTGATGGCGCGGCGGATCTGGTCGGGAAGGCCGCCGGGCCGTTCCGCGACGACCCGGCGTGCAAGGCGGGCCGCCTGCTCGTTGGCGAACGAGCCGTTCAGCAGGCCAAGCGCCTGGGTGGGGACGGTGGTCGTGAATCGGACCGGGCAGCTCGAATCGGTGTCGGGGGCGTCGTGCGTGGCCAGGATCGGGAGCAAGAGCGATCGTTTGATATGAACATAGACGCTTCTTCGTCCGGCCTCGCGCGGGGGCGAGACGGACCAGCCCTGTCCGGGGACCGACTGGCCGGCCAGGACCTCGGCGGGGATTGGCGGCCGGACGCTGGGGCCGCCGAGCTTGAGGCAAAGAGCGCCCGAGGTCATGAGCATGGCGTCGCGGACCTCCTCGGCGGAGAGCCTGCGCATCGGGAACCGCCAGAGCGCGTGGTTGAGCGGGTCCTTGGCCAGGGCCTCGGGATTGGATCGTG
>JAKBAP010000415.1 GCA_021808995.1 Planctomycetota bacterium
CGGAGCCCGAGGACGACCGACGCCCCCCGCCACTCGCTTGATCCACGCCCTGGGATCGAGTTCAATCAGGACTCCAACGATTGACTCGATTTCGAGGCGAGCGGCGAGCGAGAAGGAGCAGGTCATGGTGGCTTCACAGGGTCGCATGGGTGGCGCGGGACGAGACGGGGTCGCTCGGGCCACATGGGTTTTGATGCTGGGATTGGTCTTCAATCCCTCGACCGGGTACGCCGCCGAATCGCGCGCGGCCAAGCAGCCCAACATCGTCGTGATTTATAGCGACGACCATGCCTATCAGGCGATCAGCGCCTATGGCGATCCCCGGCGACTCCTGGAGACGCCCAACATCGACCGCCTGGCGCGCGAGGGGATGCGGTTCAACCGCTGCCTGGTCCCCAACTCGATCTGCGGACCCTGCCGGGCCATCGTGCTCACCGGGAAATATTCGCATATCAATGGATTTTACAATAACAGCAATAGTCGGTTCGACGGTTCCCAGCCGACGTTTCCCAAGATGTTGCGCGCCGCCGGGTATCAGACGGCGATTTTTGGCAAGTGGCATCTGGTCTCGCCGCCGACGGGTTTTGATTCGTGGTGTGTCCTGCCGGGTCAGGGGGTGTATTATCATCCGCCGGTGATTCGGGACGGCAATCGCGAGCAACTGACGGGTTACGTGACCGACCGAATCACCGACCTGGCGCTGGACTGGCTCAAGAGCCGAGACAAGAGCAAGCCGTTCCTACTGATGTGCCAGCACAAGGCACCTCACCGCGAGTGGCTGCCGGCGATTCGTCACTTGGGCCACGACAAGGACCGGGTGTATCCCGAGCCGCCGAGCCTGTTTGACGATTATTCGGGGCGGGGAAAGGCCGAGCATGATCAGGACATGACGATCGCCAAGACGATGACCGCGACGGATCTGAAACTGACGGCTCCAAAGGGGCTGACAGCCGACGAGCGCAAGGCGTGGGACGCCTATTACACTCCGCGTAATCAAGCGTTCCAAGCCGCCAAGCTCACCGGGGCCGATCTTGTTCGCTTCAAATACAATCGTTACCTCCACGACTATCTGGGCTGTATCAAGGCGGTCGACGAGAACGTTGGCCGGGTGCTCGATTACCTTGACCAGGAGCGGCTCACGAGCGACACCCTGGTGATTTACACCTCGGACCAGGGGTTTTACCTGGGGGAGCATGGCTGGTTCGACAAGCGATGGATCTTCGAGGAATCGCTGCGAACGCCGCTGCTGGCGCGCTGGCCTGGGGTGATCCAGGCGGGGCGGGTCGACGACCACCTGGTTTCCAATCTTGATTTCGCCGAGACGTTCCTGGACGCGGCGGGCCTGCCGATTCCCTCGGACATGCAAGGGAGGAGCTTGGTGCCGATTTTCGCGGGTAGGACGCCGGCCGACTGGCGGACGAGCTTTTACTACCAGTATTACGAATACCCCGCCCCCCACCACGTGAGGCCGCATTACGGCGTGGTCACCGATCGTTATAAACTGGTGCGATTCGCCGCTCCCGACGACGATTCGTGGGAGCTTTTCGACCTGAAGACCGATCCTGGCGAGCTCAAGAGCGTGTATGGAGACCCGACATACGCCCAGACGACCGTTGATCTCAAGCGTGAGCTGGACAGGTTGCGGGGGGTCTTGCGGGTGCCGGCCGAGCCACCGGAGTCGGCCTATGGTGGGTCGGTTCGCCCGTCCCCGGCCCGGACCCCCCGATAAGCCGTCGCTCAGGGCTTGGGTGCCGAGAAGGTCTCCTCGGGGAGCTTGTCGACAAGCTTGAACTCGGTCAGTTCCATCTCAACGAAGGGCTCGCCGTCGCGCTTGCTCTGGACCTTGGAGGCGTGTTGAACGCCGTCGATGGCCTTATAGGATGAGAAGGTCGTCTCCTGGGTGAATTCCTCGCCCATGAAACCCACGACATCGGCGACGAGCTTCACGGGGAGGCTGGTTTCCTTGTCGAACGAGAGCTTGAATGACTTTCCATCGGGTCCGGTCGCCTTGATCACGTCGGCCGGCTTGTCGCCGACCTTTTCCTCACCGGCGGATTCGAGCTTGAAATCCTTGGTCTTGAGGTCGACGAGCGTCATCGGGACGACCGTGAGCAGGATCGTTCGTTTTTCGTTCTTGACGCCGTCGGCGTCGAGCTCCATGACCATGTCGGCGAATTCGCGCCAGCCCTTGTCGCCATTGAGGACCGTGATGGCGGTGAAGGTATTGCCATTGAACGAGCCCTCGAACCGCGCGCGGAAGCGGCTGAGCCCTTCCAGGTTGGTCTCGCTCGTGAAGTCACTCTCGACCTCGTTGAAATGGAGCTTGCCCTTGGATTTCCAGGTCGCGGTCTTGGCCTTGACCTTGGCGAGGTTTTCCTCGCCCCCCATGGCCTTGATGGCCTTATCGACGATGTCGACGGCCCCCTTTTCATCGCCCTTGACCCCGGCGACCGATCCCAACGCAATCGACGCCGAGAGCAACCCCTTCGCCAGCCATTTCATGATGTGAGTTCCTTGGGAAAAACAGCGGAGCACCCTGATCCATCCACGCACGGCAGGATAACCGCAAGCGACGCGAAAAACCAGCCGTGATGGACGAACTGACAAACTGGTTCACGCCACGGGCGAGGCTCGCGGGCGGGATGCTCGATCCCAGAGCCTTGATTGCTCAAGAAAGCGGCGACGGGCGGATCAGGAAGGTGGGATCGGCCTCAGTCGACGCCTTGATATCGCGCGTGACGGGGCTTCCGAAGCCTCGATCTTGGGCGGTTGTGTTGCCTGGGACCGACATTGGGCGGGTGTAAGTCGAGCAAGGGCCAAGAATCTCTTGTTTGGTATCTGAATTGCGGTAGAGTTAAACGTAGTTCGACTTCCATCCGCGAATTGTCCCGAGGAGGCGACCATGAGTCCTAGGAAGCGTCGCAAGATTTACGGGGTTCGTCGGGAAACGCGTCGGCCGCGGGGCTGGACGCGTTGGTTCATGGAGGGTCTGATGGATACCGAGTCGTCGGGGAGCGTGCGGGTACGCACGGTGATCTGGGGCCACCCGTAAACCTTTCGACTAGCGGGAGGACATGAACGCCCCGCCCCGTCGGGCCGGCCGTGAACCTGGTTCACGACTGGCGACGGAGCGGGGTGATTTTTGATTGATGATGTGATTGCGCTTAATGCGCCATCGCGTAATAGCCGCTTGACCTAGGGGTCGGGGGCTTGGCTTGCCGGGGTGCCTTCAGGGTCTTGAGAAACCCGACCACGGCCGCTCGGTCCTCGGCGGAGAGTTCCTCGAATGCCTTGGTGACGGTCTTGGCGTCGCCACCGTGCCGGTTGATCGCCGCTTCCAGGGTGGGTGATCCGCCGTCGTGGAAATAGGGAGCGCTGTCGGCGACCCCCCAGAGGGCGGGCGTCTTCCATTCATCGGGCAAGGGGTGGTCGTCGGGAAGCGGGGTCGTGGGGACCTCGCTATAGCCGCCGATTTCCTTGGGGTCGCTCAGGCGATAGAGCAAGAAATCGCTGTAAACCCCATCGACACCCCCCAGGCTGGGCGCGTGGCAGATCGCGCAGCCGATCTTTTCAAACAGGGCTCGACCGTGGTCGGCCGCCGCGCGGAGGGTCGGATCGGCGGGGAACTCCTCGATGGGCCGAGGAATCGTATCGACATACGAAACAAGCGCCCGGAATTGCTGGTCATCCAGGTCGGGCTGGACCTTCATCGAGGCGTGATGGGCATAGGGCGTGGCCTGGGCCATCATGGGGTTGCCGAGTCCGATCTCGTTGGCGCATGCCGACGCGACGAATTCCTTGAGCGTGGCGAACTGCCCCTTCCATCCAAACTTGCCAATCCGGCCGTCGGCCAGAACCCGAGCGCGGCCCGCCTTGACGCCGTTCAGATTCGCCATGATCACCTCGCCCAGGGCGGTCGCCGATCGCAGCCGGGCGTGGTTGATAATGCTCTTGTCGGGGATCTGATCGACCCAGCCCCCGCCGAAGAGCGCGGTCGGGTTGATGCTCTCGGAGCGAATCGGGTCGAAGTCTCGGATCTCGACAAAGCAAGATCCCACGACCTTGAGCCCACCGGGGACGACCTGGAAAAAGTCGTTGAGCCCGACCCGGCTCTCGCGGCAATCGCTCGACAGCGAAAAGGCGTGAATCACCCCTTCCTCAACCTTGGTCCGCCCCGAGGCGGGGTGGACCTCGAAGGTGGTGACGTTGCGCGAGACCTCGCCACCCCCCCCAACACCCCCCTGCGAATGACAGGCCACGCACGATCGCTCGTTGAAGACCGGTCCCAGCCCGTCTCCCTTGGCCAGTGGATCGGATGGAGTCCACACATGCTCAAACAGCGTGAGGCCCGTCCGAACGAGATCCTCGCTCGACCGTGGCGCCCGAGCCACGGGATGCAAGGCGGGTGCCTCGTTCCAGACCAGCCAGCCCAAGGCCGACGCCAGGACCGAAAGCCCCAGCCATCGCCGCCACCGACCTGACAAACCGCGCATCATGGTCCACCTCCCTCGTCAAAGGCCCCCCTACGGCCCAATCCCACGGATGAGCCACCTTTAGTCTCGGACAATTATCCGATATCGGACAAGTGTAGAGACTCGCTCGAGTTTGTACAAGCAGGTTCTGGTTTTTGGCGTGGTCCTGGAATTTGCTGGCGGGAATGAGGGTGGCGATCGGGATTC
>JAKBAP010000416.1 GCA_021808995.1 Planctomycetota bacterium
GCGTCTGGCGATCCAGAGGATCTCGGGTCGGGACTCCATCACCGACCACCTCCTTCATGATTTCCGCCCCAGTTCGGAGGGCGGACGGTTCGAGGGTCGTCCAGGATGGACTTGCAAGGTCGAACGTGACGTTGGAAACGCGAGTCGACTTTGATTATACTATGTTGCCTCGCATGATTTGGGGAAGGCGAACCGGCGTCGGTTCAGGCTCGGCTCTCGACCTCGCCTTCCTCGTGAATGAATCGTGAGACGCCTCGCCGGCGTCGCGCGACACTACCGCATGTCCGACCTGATCGGAGGTTGAGCGTCCCGCATGAATGCATCCTCGACGACCGCCGCCCCCATGCCCGCCCTCCAAGATCTGGTCTCGCTCTCGAATCGGCTGATGGATAACGTCGCGACCGTGGTTCTGGGAAAGACCGAGGTCATCAAGCTCGCCGTGACGGCCTTCCTGGCCGAAGGACACGTTTTGATCGAGGATGTGCCAGGCGTGGGCAAGACGCTCCTGGCTCGGGCGCTCGCCGCCAGCATCGATTGCAGTTTTCGCCGAATTCAGTTCACGCCGGACTTGCTCCCCTCGGACATCCTGGGATCGAGCGTCTACCACGCCCCATCGGGCGAGTTCGTCTTCAAGCCTGGTCCTTTGTTCACAAATGTGATCCTGGCGGACGAGATCAACCGTACCACCCCACGGACCCAGAGCGCCCTCTTAGAGGCCATGAGCGACCGCCAGGCCTCGGTCGAGGGGAAGACCTACGCCCTCGCCCCCCCGTTTATCGTGCTGGCCACGCAGAATCCGTTTGAATACGAGGGGACATACGTCCTGCCCGAGAGCCAGCTTGACCGGTTCATGATCCGCCTGACGATGGGATATCCCTCGCGCGAGGAAGAAAAGCGGGTCCTCACGACCCACCGCGAGGGGGAGCCCGTTGAAACGCTCGACGCCGTGCTGACGGCCGACGAGGTCCTGATGCTCCAGCGCGCGGTACGTGGCATTCGGGTGCGTGACTCGATCGCGGAATACATGCTCCAGATTGTCGACGCCACCCGTAAGCGAGACGACCTGCACGTCGGGGTCAGCACCCGCGGCGCGCTCACTCTCTATCGTGCCTGCCAGAGCCTGGCCATGGTGTCGGGACGGGATTTCGTGATCCCTGACGACGTCAAGACCCTGGTTTGCCCGGTGCTCTCGCACCGGGTCGTGGGCAAATCGTTTCTCCAGGCCGGCGAGTTCGGGGCGGCCGAGTCGATCATTCGAGACCTGGTCGATCGCATCCCCACCCCGAGCTAGCCCCGCGGTGTCAGGCCGAATCCAGCCTGGGGAGTATCGTCGCCGTGAAATCGAATCCTAACCGAAGGGCTAGGTCACGCCCTCGCCGATTCCTGAGCGCGGCCCGCGGGGTCGTGGGCGCTCTCTGGCCGTCGGAGCGGTCGATCCTCACACGGGAGGGGATATACTACGTCGGCGTGAGCCTGGCCCTCTTGATCGCCGGCCTCTATCAGCAGGTCAATCTGATCTTGCTGGTCTTCACGCTCACCGCCGGCCCCCTCCTGGCGTCGGCCTTTGGCGGGCGGTCGATGCTCCGCAGGCTCACCGTCGCCCGCAGGCTACCGCCCTATGTCTTTTCGGGCGATCCCCTCTTGATCGACTACACCGTCGAAAACAGCCGCCGCGCCTATTCGTCGCTGGCGATCTTCCTTGAGGATTCGCTCGCCCCCGTCGATCGCGTGGTCTCGGGAACCGTGGGGGCCGCGCCCCGCGTGTTTTTCCCCAGGATCGTCGCCCGTGGCCGGGCTCGGGGACGCTGGGAATGCACCGGCCCCAAGCGCGGGCGATATCGCTTTCAGGACATCGACCTGGGTACCCGGTCGCCGTTTGGCATCGTCGAGCATCGCGTGACCCTCCCGCTGCCGCACGAGCTCCTGGTCTATCCCCGCGTCGGGCGCTTGACCCGGCGATGGTATCACCTTCAGCGGCAGGGGACCGAGAACCGCGGGGGTGCGCGACACGACCGATCGGCCCAGCAGGTCGAGTACCATGGCCTGCGCGATTATCGCCCCGGCGACAGCCCCCGCTGGATCCATTGGCGCACGACCGCGCGCCGGGGCGAGCTCATGGTCAAGGAATTCGAGCAGCAAAACGAGCAAGATCTGGCCCTCTTGATCGATCCCTGGCTGCCCCGCGTGAAATCGACCGCGGAGCAACGCGAGGCCGTGGAGCAGGCGGTCTCGTTCGTCGCGACGGTCTGCCTGGAAACCTGCCGGACCTCATCGCGGCGGCTGGTGCTGGGCTGGACCGGCCCCGGCGCGGGCGCGAGGCAGGGACCGGCATCGGTCAAGATGCTGCACGAGCTCCTGGAGCAGCTCGCGGTCTTGCGCCCTTCCAGCGAGGGGGGGCTGGCCGAGCTCTTCGACGTGATGCCGCCGGCCATGCTTCGAGACGCGCTCCTGGTGATCGTGTCCACGCGGCCGATCAATCTGGTCGAGGAGACCGAGAAGTCATCACGATTGTCGGGGGGCTCCGCTCGCGGGCTGATGGGGCGAGTTTCCCTCCTCAACGCGGCCAATGGGGACCTGGCGGGCCTGTTTCAGCTCGACGCCGTCTCGGTCGATCTGGCACGCCAGCGCGCCTCCACCGAGAGTGCCGATCGCCCGCCGGGCGAGACCCGTCGCCGTGGGCTCTCGGCCGACGACCTGCTCGCTCCACCACCGGAAACCCTCGACAACGGAGCCGCCAGGCCATGAACAGCCGATTCGTCTATCGGGCGAGTTTCTATGCCATGCTCTTCGTCTCATCCATGGTCCTTTCCGGCGATTGGTCGGTCGACAAGGCAGGCGCTCTCTACCCGGTGATTATCGCGGTCGCCGGCGTGGTCGCCTTTCTCACGGTCGATCGCGCCCGGTTGCTCGTGCTTCCGCGGCGGGTCGCCGACGCCATGGGCGTCGCCACGATGGCCTATTTCTATTATGAATATAAGTCCGATGACTCCGAGCTGACCCGGGCGCTCGGGCACTGGCTGATTCACCTGCAACTGATCAAGTATTTCCTGACCAAGACCAGCCGTGACGATTGGACCCTGTTCCTGCTGGGGCTGACCGAGGTCTTGATCGGAGCGGTCGTCAATCAGAGCGAGCAGATCGGAGCCTGGATCTTCGTGTGGGCGATGCTGGCGATCTGGGTGCTAGGCCAGTTTTTCCTGCAACGCGAGGCCCGGCGTTGGACGTCCAACTCACTCGAGATGGACACCCCTCCCCCCTCGGGGGCCGACTTTTATCCTGGGCTCTACGACATCCCCTTCGCCGTTGACAAGGCGCGGGTCATGGCGTCGACCCTGGCGCTTGGCGGGCTGATCTTCCTGGCCTTGCCGCGGCAGACGGCGTCGTTGCGCGGCCAGTCCGGTACCCCGCTGGCGCGGCACCTCACCGGGTTTGACGACGAGGTCAAGCTAGGCCAACTTGGCGAGATTCTCGAGAACGACTCGGTGGTGATGACCGTCGAGCTCACCGACGGCGATGGAAAGACCCTGAGGCCGACCTCCGAACCCCTCTGGCGAGGGGTGACGATGCTGCTGTATGAAAAATCGCGATGGCGTCGCCAGGCTCAGCGCCCACAGCAGTCAATCGTGAGCTTTTCGACGAGCACCAGACGCCGACCCAATCGCGTGATCCAACAGCGGATCAAGCTCGAGCCCAACGACACCTCAACGCTGTTCGGTATCCGTCCCATGGTCAACGTCGAATGCGAGACGCCCTGGCGCCCCAATCTCAATCCCGTCGACGGCACCCTCTTCCGCGCCGAAAGCCGCGGGGGTACCTACGACTATACCGTGACCTCCGACACCAACCCCGACGCGGCACAGGTCGGCGAGGAGCCTCCCAGCGATTTTCGCAACGAAGAGCTCCTTTCACTCTCACGCAGGCTCAAGGAATCGCTTCGCAAGATCGCGCTGCCCGTCGTGGCGGGTATCACCACGACCGGACGCGATGGGGTCGTCCAGCGCGCTCGGGCCCTGGAATCGTTCCTTCGCGATTCGGGGAGGTTCAGCTACTCGCTCAAGATGCAAATCATCGATTCCAAGCTCGACCCCGTCGAGGATTTCCTGCTCAACCGCCGCGAGGGCCATTGCGAGTATTTCGCCAGCGCTCTCGCGCTTTTGCTGCGGTCGATCGACATCCCCTCGCGCATGGTCAATGGATTCAAGGGGGGCGACTGGAACGAGATCACCCAGACCCTGAACGTCCGCCAGAAACACGCGCATAGCTGGGTCGAGGCGTTCGCCGGCCTCGATTCCACCCGCGAAAACGCCCCCATCTGGCTCACCCTGGACCCCACCCCCGGGGAAGCTCGCGCTGAGTCAATCGCCCAGGTCGGCGGCGTGACGGGCAATTTCCGCTCGATCACCGACGTGATTCGCCACATCTGGATCTTTTACATCGTCGGCTACGATGGCGAGCGACAAAATCGCGTACTCTACGCGCCCATGCGCCAGCTCTATCAAGAAATGCGCAACCAATACATCCGCTTGGGCCGGTTCATGCGGGGGATGTTCCAGTCGCTCTTCCACTTCCGCGACCCCCGAGCGCTGATCAGCATTCGCGGCTTCATCGTGAGCTTCATGGCCCTGGCGGCGCTCTCCGGGTCCTGGTATCTGGTTGCCCGGCTGGTCCGTCGATGG
>JAKBAP010000029.1 GCA_021808995.1 Planctomycetota bacterium
GACGACCGAGACCACGCCGGTGTACGAGCGATACTTCGCGGGTAACTTTGGCAGCATGCGGGGCTTTGAATATCGCACGGTCAGCCCTCACTCGTTTGGCGTCCCCACCGGCGGCGTGATGATGGCGGTGGGATCGGTCGAATACCAGTTCCCTTGGAACGCCCGCGACACCTTCAATCAGATCTTGTTCACCGACTTTGGCACCGTCACCCCCAATTATGAGCTGAGCCAGATGCGTATGTCGGTGGGGACGGGTCTCAAGGTCGTGATGCCCTCGCTCAGCCCGATGCCGTTTGAGTTTGACCTGGCGTTTCCGGTGCTCAAGGCCCCCGGTGATCGCGTGCAATACTTTAACTTTAGCATTGGCGGCGCGTGGTAGCGTGCCGGTTCAGCGATTCATCACGAATTCGTCGTGGCTGTACAGAGCCTGTGCGAGCACGGTCATCGCCGCGAGCCGCGCGGGGTCGAGCGAGCGATCCGGTGGCAGGTCCCCGACGGCGATCAGCTTGCGTGGATCCTCGCGGCCGGCCTGGAAGGCGGCAAGCTGCTCGTTGTAAAGCGCCAGCAGCACGCCCATCTCGCGAGCATCCGCCGGTCGGCCCAGGGCGAGGCGAAAGGCATGCGCGACCTGGTCCGCCAGGGTCGAGCCTCCGTGAATCATCGAACGCTCGGCGAGCCCCCGGGCGGTCTCGACGAACTGCGGGTCGTTCAAGAGCACGAGCGCCTGCAAGGGGGTCGCCGTCGTTTGTCTGCGGACCACGCAGACCTCGCGGCTGACAGCGTCGAAGGCCAGCATCGAGGGAGGAGGCGACGTCCGCTTCCAGAAGGTGTAAAGACTCCGCCGGTGACTCGCCGAGCCCGTGTCGCGGACATAGGGGGTCCCCGATTTCTCTTCCCACAATCCTGGCGGCTCATAGGGTTTGACCGGCGGACCACCCAGCCGCTCGATCAAAAGGCCGCTTGACTGGAGAGCGCTGTCGCGAATCATCTCGGCCGAGAGCCGGAACCGGGGCCCACGCGCCAGGAGCGCGTTCTCGGGGTCGCGTGTCAGGAGCTCGGCCGTCGCGCGCGAGTCCCGCCGATAGGTCGCCGAGCCCACAATCACCCGAGCCAGCCGTTTCATGTCCCAGCCCGAATCGATCAGCGACCGCGCGAGATGATCGAGCAATTCCGGATGCGAGGGGAGCTGCCCCTGCGAGCCAAAATCCTCGGGCGTGGCGACGATTCCCCGGCCGAAAAAGAGCTGCCACATCCGGTTCACGGCCACCCGAGCCGTCAGGGGATGGTCCGGGGCAAGCAGCCATTTCGCCAGCCCCAACCGATTCCGCGGCCAGTCCGGGCGAAACGTCCCCAGGCTCGCCGGGACCCCAGGCTCGACACGCTCTCCAGGCGCGTCGTACGCCCCTCGACGCAGGATATAGGTCGGGCGCTGAACCGATAGATCCTTCATGACCATGATCTCGGGAATCGCGTCGACGAGCCTGGCCAGACGCTCGCGCGATGCTCGCAACCGATCGCGCCGGACCCTGGCCTCGGCGTCGATGACGAGCATGTAATATCGCCAGAGCTGTTCATGATTCGAAACCGCCGCCCCCACGCCCGCCAGGCGAGCGATTTCCAGCGGAGCGAGCTCGCGATCGAAGACCTTGACCGCGTCGACCGAGCCCCCCTTGAACCCTCGGTCGCGAAACCGCTGACCAATCGTCAGGTGATCATTCCCGCCCCCCTTGATCGTCCTGGCGAGGTTGTCGCGAATGACGTCGCATCGGGCCGGCTTGCCGTCGATATCAAGCGCGAGGCCCCGGGCGCGGCTCGAGCCATCGTAGCGAACCGCGACGTGGACCCAGCGGTCGAGCGGCAAGGGCTCCCTGGCGCGGATCGCGACCGCGTCCCCCGGCCAGAAATGGATGAGCGCGACGCTAAGCTTTCCCTCCTCGATCAAAAGCTGATAGCCCCGGCTCCCCGCGTCGGTCCAGGCCATCGAGCGATGGATCACGACCGCTCGCTCCTTGACGTCCGGGGTCTTGATCCACATCGCCAGCGAGAAGGGCTCGAAACGGTCGAAATTCCCCACGGGAAGGGTCACGCCGTTCTCGCCGCTCAGTCGAAGCGCATGATCAAGCTTGCCGGCGACGATCTCGGGGGCCTCCGAGACCTGGCCAGGCGTGCCGGCTGGGACGAGGTTCGTGACCTTCCCCTCGACGATCGCATCAAGGGGGAAATCCCCGATGAGCCCCGGCGAGGGGGAAGGCTCGACGGCCGTTCGCAGCCACGTTTCAAACGCCGGCCGGCGCGATGCCTGGAGCGATTCGAGCGCCCGTTCGTCGTCATCGACACGCCGTGTCAGCTCGGCGATCGCTTGATCCTGGTCGTTCGTGGAAAGGAGCAAGGTCGGCGTCGGCACGGCGGTGGTGAAATGGGAATAGAGCCCTGACTCGTCGATGTTATTAAAGAATGCCGAGAGTTGATAGTAATCCTTTTGTGTGACCGGGTCGTACTTGTGGTCGTGGCAGCGGGCGCATTCGAGGGTCATGCCCAGGAAGGTCGCGGCGAAGGTGTTGACGCGATCGGCGACGTATTCCGCGCGGAATTCCTCCTCGATCGAGCCCCCTTCGTTGGTCTGGCGATGACAGCGATTGAAGGCCGTCGCCAGGATCCGGTCGCGCGGTCCCGACGGTAACAGATCGCCGGCGAGTTGCCAGGTCAGGAATTGGTCAAACGGCATGCCTTGATTCCAGGCATTGACGACCCAGTCGCGGTAAGGCCACATCGCGCGATAGACATCGGCCTGATAGCCGTGGGTATCGGCGTACCGAGCGAGGTCGAGCCAGTCGGCGGCCATGCGCTCGCCGAATCGAGGCGAGGCGAGCAGGCGCTCGACCAGCCGATCATAGGCGTCGGGCGATTGATCGACCGTGAATGCCTCGATCTCGGCGAGAGTGGGGGGAAGACCGGTCAGGTCGAGCGTGAGCCTACGAATGAGCTGGCCGCGATCGGCCTCAGGGGCGGGGGCGAGCCCCTCGGTCTCCAGGCGGGCGATCACGAATTCGTCGATGGCGTTTCGGACCCAGCCCTGACGCCTGGTCGCGGGGGGCCTTTCGGCGTCCGGCGGCGAGAATGCCCAGTGCGGCCGCCACTTCGCCCCTTGGGCGATCCAGCGCTTGATTTGCTCGACCTCCGCTGGCTCAAGCGGTCTGCCAAAGGTTGGCGGCGGCATGTGTAAGGTCGGGTCGTCGCTGGAGATTCGCTCGGCGATCAAGCTCGATTCGAGATCTCCAGGCACGACCGGGCGATCGCCCGAGGGCCGCTCGGCAAAGAGCCCCTCGCGGGTGTCGAGCCTGAGTTTCGCCTTGCGATCGCGGGGGTCGGGCCCATGGCAGGAATAGCATTTGTCGGAGAGAATCGGCCGGATCTGAAAGTTAAAATCAACCTTCGCCGCCGTTTCGCCCCCCTTGCGAGGCTCTTCACCAGCCTGAATCACGGCGCGGTCCGACCCCCACGGGGCGATGCCGATCAGGCAAAGAGTCGCCACGATGGCCTTATTCACCGGCTTCCCTCGTCGCCACATCCGCGCTACCCCCAAACTTCTCCACCGTTCGTTTAACCAACGTTTAATATCCGGGATCGCCACGCGCCTCGTCAACGCGCGAGGCGGGGGTGGATTCAAGAGGGCACGCCCCGCGGGTATGATGGGCCATCCTGGATCGAGGGGCGTGGGTGGAGGCGAAATGGCGGCTCGAACGGTGGCGATCGGCGATATCCATGGCTGTTCGCGGGCGCTTGATCGCTTGCTCGGGGCGGTCGCCCCGTCGGTCGGCGATGTGATCGTGACCCTGGGTGATTACGTCAATCGCGGCCCCGATAGCCATGGGGTGATCGAGCGCCTGATCGCGCTCGAGGGGCAGTGTACCTTGATCCCGATCCTGGGCAATCATGACCAGATGCTTCTGGAGGCCGAGGAATCGCGGGATCAACCACGATCGCCGATTCACGACATGATTTCCGACGCGGATCTCGCGTTCCTGCGCCGATGCCGTTCGTACCATGAAACACAATCACACATCTTTGTTCACGCGAATTACGATCCCGGGCTCGCCATGGAGCTCCAGTCGGAGTGGGTCCTGAGGTGGCGGAGTCTCAGCGACGGCGCGCCCGGACCTCATCAATCCGGCAAGACGGTGATCGCCGGTCATACGTCGCAACAGGACGGTCGGATCCTCGATCTGGGGTATCTTATCTGTATCGATACATACTGCTATGGGGGTGGTTGGCTGACCGCGCTCGACGTTGATTCGCGGCACGTCTGGCAAGCGAATGAACAAGGTGAGCTACGCGCATTCATGCTCGAGGCCGCCAGCCCGGGAGTGTCCTGATCGCGGGCGGGTCGCGTTCCCTCCCAGGCGGGATCCGACATGAAGGCGCTTGCTTCACTGGGACGCGGCGATCAGACTGGCAAGCTCATGGATCATCGTTTCGGCCGGGGGTTGGCTCGCACGGATCTTGAAAGGATCAGGCATGGCATTTTCGCGATTGACGATCGTGATTGGCTTCGTGGGAACTCTGTGGCTGGGCGAGCGAATGGTCGAGGCGAGCCCGGCCGACGCGCGGCTCGTGGCCGCGCCCGCGATCACCAAGGGAAAAATCGCGTTTCTGTATGGCGGCGACGTCTGGATTGCCCAGTCGGACGGATCAAATCCCAGGCGGCTTACCTCGCACCCTGGCGACGAAACGGCCCCTTCGTTCTCGCCCGATGGATCACTGGTCGCGTTTTCCGCCGCGTATGACGGAAATGTCGACGTTTACGTGATCCCGGTCGAAGGGGGAGAGCCCAGGCGCCTCACCTGGCATCCCGGCGACGACGTCGCTCGCGGTTTCACGCCCGAGGGAAAGGTCCTTTTCTCGTCACAGCGTGGGGTCTCATCCCGGCGGCATTCCCGGCTCTACACCGTCGATCCCAAGGGGGGCGCGCCCGAGGTCCTGCCCGTCCCATCCGCGGACAAGGGGGCGATTTCTCCCGACGGGAAATTCCTGGCCTATACGCCGCTCAGGGAGGCCTTTCATCAGTGGAAAAACTACCGTGGCGGGACCGCCTCGCGGATCTGGGTCCTCAAGCTCGCCGACCTGTCGCGGGTCGAGATCCCCAAGCCACACGGGGGGTGCAACGACACCGAGCCGATGTGGTTGGGAGGGCAAGTCTATTTTCTCTCGGATCGCGACGGTGAATTTAACCTGTATTCGTATGATCCCTCAACAACCAAGGTCGCCAAGCACACGGGTTTCACCGGTTTCCCGATCGCGAGCGCGTCGGCCGGGGATGGCAAGGTGATCCACGAACAGGCCGGCTGGATTCACGTCCACGACCCTGGCGATGATCGGTCGACGCGGCTTCGGATTCCGGCCGCCGGGGATTTCGCGGAGACGAGGCCCCGGCTGGCATCGGGAGCGAAATACCTCCGCGGGTCGAGCGTTTCTCCGACGGGCAAGCGAGTGGCGATCGAGTTTCGCGGCGAGATCGTCACCGTCGCCACCAAGAAGGGTGATCCGCGCGACCTGACCGAGAGCCCAGGCGCCCATGATCGATCCCCGGCCTGGTCGCCGGACGGCGGGACCGTCGCCTATTTCTCGGACGCGACGGGGGAATACGTTCTTGTCGTCCGGCCCGCCGACGGCAAGGGAGCGGGCAAGGAGTATCCTCTCAAGGGAGCGGGCTTTTACGAGAAACCGCGATGGTCGCCCGACGGCTCGCGGATCGCCTACATCGACAACGCCCGTGCTCTTTTCGAGCTCGAGCTCACCACTGGAACGGTCAAGCGAATCGCCGCCGAGGCAATCTATGGACCTGTGAAAACGCTTTCCTACGATTGGTCGCCCGATTCTCGCTGGCTCGCCTATACGCTCACCAACAAGGTGGGTTTCCAGACCCTGTGGCTGTACGGGATCGAGAAGGGCGAATCCCACTCCGTCACCGGCGGCCTGGTCGAGGCGGGAAGCCCGGCCTTCGACGCCGGGGGCGAATTCCTTTATTTCCTGGCCTCAACCGACGCCGGCCCGGTCAAGAATTGGTTCGAGCTCTCATTCACCGACATCCGCGCGAGCTCAACGATCTATCTGGTCGCGCTCGCCAGGAAGACCCCGAATCCGCTCCTCAAGGAAAACGACGAGGAATCCCAGAAACCTCCCTCGAAATCGGCGAAGGAGAGCGAAGCCGACGCGAAAGTCAAAACCGAGGCCGCGATCAAGAAGACGACGATCGACCTTGATGGCTTGGGCGAACGGATCGTCGCCCTTCCCGTGGATTCGGGGACGATCGAGGGTCTCGAAGCGGGGTCGGAAGGTCAGCTTTACTACATTCGCCGCGCTCACGGAGGAGGCCGCGGGGGAACAAACCCCAGCAAGGGCACGCTCAAGCGGTATGACCTCAAGAAGCACGAGGAAGAAACGCTGGCCGAGGGGATCGATGATTTCGAGATCACGGCCGATCGGAAAAGGATGCTCTATCAAACGGGCAATCCCGAGTCCCCGCCGGGCCAGGGGCATTTCGTGATGGGCGTCGTCGACACGGGCAAGTTCAACCCGGGCGACGGCGCGGTCAAGCTCGACGACGTCGCGGTCAAGGTCGACCCGAGGCGGGAATGGGCCGAGATCCTCCGCGAGGCGTGGAGGATCAACCGAGACTATTTCTATGCCCCCAACATGCATGGCGCTGACTGGGACGCCGTCTTGAGGAAATACCAGGCCTTCCTCCCCGAGCTGACCTGTCGGGGCGATCTTTCGCGGGTGATCCAGATGATGCTCAGCGAGCTCGCCGTGGGGCATAGTTACCAGACCGGCGGCGAGCGGCTGTATGAGCCCAAGCCGATTCCGGTCGGCCTCTTGGGGGCGGATTACGAGGTCGCCGACGGCCGATTTCGCTTCAAAACCGTCTACGGCGGCGCTTATTGGGACCCCAGCCTGCGTTCGCCCCTGTCAGCGCCCGGCGTGGATGTCCGACCGGGCGACTATTTGCTCGCCGTCCAGGGACGCGATTTGAAGGCCGATGGCGAGGTTTATCGCCCGTTCGAGGCGACCGTCGGGAAGCGGATCGAGCTCAAGGTCGGCCCGAGCGCGGACGGCTCGAACTCCAGGACCGTCGTGGTCGAGCCCATCGGCGACGAGAGCGGCCTGCGGAATCGAGCCTGGGTCGAGGGAAACCTCCGCAAGGTCCACGAGCGAACCAACGGCCGGGCGGCCTATGTCTATGTGCCCAATACGGGCCAGCAGGGCTATAGCTATTTCAAGCGCTATTTCTTCCCGCAAGGCGATAAGGACGCGATCATTGTTGACGAGCGTTATAACGGAGGGGGCGAGGTCGCCGATTATTACATCGAGCTGTTGCGGAGGCCCTTGGTGAGCTACTGGGCAACCCGGTACGGCGAGCCCCTGCGAACCCCCAACGCGGCGATCATGGGGCCCAAGGTGATGATCATCGACGAGACGGCCGGCTCAGGGGGTGACTTACTCCCCTGGATGTTTCGCAAATTCGGCCTGGGGACGTTGGTGGGCAGGCGGACGTGGGGCGGCCTGGTGGGGATTCTGGGCTTTCCCGAGCTCATGGATGGCGGCCGGGTGACAGCGCCCGACCTGGCGATCTTCACGAAGGATGGTTGGATCGTGGAAAACGAGGGGATCGCCCCCGACGTGGAGGTCGAGCAAGATCCCGCCGCCGTGGCGGCGGGGCGCGACCCTCAGCTTGATCGGGCGATCGAGATCGTGCTTGAGCAGCTTGCCAAGGCCCCGGCCGAGAAGGTGCCTGCTCGTCCGCCCTATCCGGTGAAGGTCCGGCGCGAATCGGGCGTGGCGGCCTCGCCGGCCAAGGCTGGCGGCGAGGCCCACGCGAACCAGTGACCAGACGGGCCAAGCCCCCCGCGCGACTCGGTCACTCGCTGGCTGTCTTGGTCTTGGATTCAAGGCCCAGCGGGGAGAGATACGAATCGAACACCCGGACCTTGGCCCAGTTTTCCTTGTTTTCCTCGATGAATTTCAGGTGCCGGGGATGGTCCTGGTAGGTGTCGTGGGCGGCCTTGTTCGCGAACACGAGGTGCAGCGAAACGTCGAAATCCAGGTCGTTGACCTCTCGCTTCATGTCGGAGGCGAGCGAGCCGACGGCGAACGAAACGGTTCCTTCATGCCCGGAGAGATAGGTCTTGCAGGCCGCCATGAGCTTCGCGCGATTCGCGCCCGAGGCGTCCTTGAGCTTGAAGTAAACCATGTGGGCGAGCTGACGATCGGGGGCGGCCGTTCCGGTCGCGGATGCCGCCAGGGCCAAGGCCCCCCCGAAAAAGAGCATCGTCGCCAGGCCGTGGGTCAGGGTGAAGCCGTGGATTGAAAGCATTCTGTGTCCTTGATCTCGGGTGCGTTGCGTGGAGGGAACATCGCTCGGTCGATCGGCGACGATTCCGTGGAAACGCTCATGATCGCTGGCCCAGCCCAGCGTGGCAAGAGTCTTTCGAGCGTCCATGGCACCTTGAAGCCCCTCGCGATCGCGATCCCAGGCCGGAGCCTCTCTCGCGCCATTCGTCGTTCGCGAAGGATCGAGAGGGACGGGATCGACGACCGCTCCGCTTCCCGTCAGACTCGCCCTCGAAGTACGGCTCCGAACCTCGCATGAGGGCGAGCGGCTTGGTCGGCTCACGACGACCCGTCTTCCTTGCGAAGCCGCGCCAAGGGGACGTAGTAAGGAATACAGCGTTTGCCATTGGTATAGGGTTGGCCACGAGGGTCCTCGACGAGCACGGTCGCCCGGCGAGTGACCCGGTTGACCACGCCGACCCTGCGCTCGCCCTCGATCTCGAAGCTGACCAGGTCGCCGAGCTGGATCCCATAGGCGATCCTGGCCTGTTCCCGGGGGGTGATCAGGTCGTGGTGGGGTGCTTCGTGGGCGAAGAGCCGACGAGAGAGGGCTCGAAAATTGCTGGCCTTACAGTTTGACGCGCCCCAGCCGAGGAACTCGGCCAGGTGCAGGAGCTCGTGCTCGAAGATCCGTTGCAGGGCCTCTAGCCGGTCGGAGCAGGGGAGGCCCCCGACGGTGACGGCTCGGCCTTGCTGGAGGAATGTGTTGTAGAGCAGGGTGGTCGAGATGGTGATTTCGTAGTCGACGCGATTCAGCGATCGGCCGCCCTGATTGACCCTTCGCACTCTTCGGATCGTCTGGCCGGCGGCGCTTGTCAGCCGTCTTGACAGTCGGAAGGCCGCGGGGTGGGCGGAGTCCTCGACGAGCATTTCGGCGAGCCGGCCCATGAAGAATTCGCGGTCGTAATGGGCGAAGAGCCGCTCGAGATCGTCGGTGCCGATGACGGTGAAATCAGGCTCGCGGATCTGGGGCGACTGGCTGAGCATGGCCTCGTGAATCCGCCGGAATCGCTTGTCGACTTCCTGGGATGAATAGAGCAAGGCGAACAGCTTGGCCTTGCGTTCGAGGCTTGGGCCGGGCTGATCGATGAAATCATGGCTCGTTTCCCGATCGACCGGGTCGGTGTCGTCATCGGGCGTGGGCTGAAAGGCGTGGGCATTGTTGCTCATGGCCTTAGCGAGCGGTCTCCCGGGGCAATTCGATCATTTTGACGCAGACGGGCTTGGGGACGGCGACCTTTTGGCCGGTTGGCGTCAAGCGGCCGGTTTCGGGGTCGATCCGAAAGACGACGATCGAGCCGGAGTTTTGGTTTTCCGCGAGCAAGATCGCGCCCGTGGGGTCGATGGCGAAGTTACGGGGCTCCTTGCCCAGGGTGGGCTCGATGGCGACCAGGGTCAGCTTGCCCGTCGCTTGATCGATCGAGTAGATGGCGATGCTGTCGTGCCCACGGTTCGAGCCGTAGAGGAACTTCCCGGAAGGATGGACCTCGACATGAGCGGTGAAGCTCTTGCCCTTGAAGCCGGCGGGGAGCGTCGAGATCGACTGAATGGGAGCGAGAGAGCCTGTTTCGGGATCGTGGGCGAAGGCGACGATGGTGTCGGCCAGTTCGTTGATGACGTATCCGAAACGGCCGGAGGGTGAGAAGGCGAAATGACGTGGGCCGGAGGCCGGCGGGAGCTTGGTGAAATCGGGGGCGGAGGGCTTGAGGGTGCCGGCGTCGGGATCGAAGGCGTAGATGAAGACCTTATCGAGGCCGAGGTCGGCGGCGACGGCGAAACGGCCGCCGGGGTCGATATTGATCGAGTGGGCGTGGGGACCTTGCTGGCGGTTGGGGTCCGCGCTTGAGCCTTGATGTTGGATCGCGCTCGACGCGGGCTTGAGCCGGCCGTCAGGCTCGATGGGAAGGCAGGCGACGCTTCCAGAACTGTAATTGGCGACGAGGACATTCTTGCCGGCGCGGTCGACCGTCAGGTGGCACGGTGACTCGCCGCGCGAGGATTGCTGGTTAATCGGCTTGAGCCGGCCATGTGCCGGGTCGATGGCGAATCCGCTCACTCCGCCGCAGGTTCGGCCCTGAAATTGGTTGACCTCGTTGACGGCGTAAAGGAATCGCCCGCTGGGATGGATCGCCAGAAACGAGGGGTCGATGCTCACCGCGGCGAGCCGGGGCGCGGAGAGGTTCCCCCCCGCTGGATCGAGCTCCATCACGTAGATGCCGCGGCTGGGGTTTTCGCTCTTGTCGCTGGTATAGGTTCCGACATAAACGCGGAACGAGGCGGCGGCCTGGTCGAGCCCCCGGGCAAAGGTCCGAGGCTCCGCCGAAAAGATCACCACGACCAGGAATGACAACGCCATGCGAAAGACGATTCGCGAGTGTCTGCGACTCCGTTGCATCGGCGGACTCCTGAACGCGACCCCATGTTGCTGGACCATCACAATCAATCACGAATTGGCGACGATAACACAGCCCGCTCGAGGGAGCAAGAAAGCGATGCTCCGTGTGTAAGTGTTCACGGGCCGGGGCGGTTGGAATCACGCGAGGGCGATGGGCCTCGCGAAGCACGAGTCATCGCCGTCGCGGCGAACTCGAGGCGTTTCGTCCAAGTCCGAAGCGCCTTTCCCTGGGTCCGGATCCCGGATCCTGGCCCAGCTCGCCCACTAGATTTTCAGCATGCCTGAGTTGCCTAGTTTTCAATCTGTTCTATGTTCCACTTCATACGGTAATTGATCTCGCGAATCCGATCGAGAATGGCTCGTTGATCACGCGGGATGGTGCCTCGAGAAGGTCGACGTGGATCGATCAAGCGCCGGCGAATCCCCCGCCTCCAGTCCGAATTCGGATCCCGGTGGATGCGAAGCAACCGCGCGGACTGAGATCTGGGTCGCTCAATACGAACCGACGGCGGTTCTCGATGAGTCGGGAGACACCAGGGATCGCCGCGCGCGGTCTTCGGGCGTAATCGCGCCCTTATCGGGCGGTTGTTCGAGTTGGTTCGTGGAATCAGGGAAGCAACGTGACCTCCATTCGCTTTTCGGGAGGCGAATTCAAGATGAGCGAGCATCGGTCGGATGGTCGAGTGAACGAGTGGTCGGATCGATCGACGAGGCGGGAGGTTTTGGCGAGGAGGCGTCGGGGGCGGATCCGCTCGCTGCTCAGGGCCGAGGGGCTGGAAGCGCGGACGTTATTGTCGGTGACGTCGATCACCGCGCCCTACCCCAATCCGCCGGCCACGCCCGTGGTCGAGGGGACGCAATGGTCGGGTCAGATCGCGAATTTCACGACCAACGACGGGGGCTTGCCCTATCAATATAACGTCATGGTCAACTGGGGCGACGGAACGTCGCCATCCCCGGGGACGGTGACGGTTGACAGCTCGAATCCGAGCCTCTACGACGTGGCGGCCAGACACACTTACCGGAACGCGGCCTCGTATACCGTAACGATCGCGATTCAGGATTCGGTCGATAGTACGAACGCGGCCGGGACGGGGCAAATCCAGGTCGCTCCCGAGCCCCTTTCGCCGACGGCGACCCAGCCCACGGTGGTAACCACCCAGGGTAGCGGCCTGTCGAATATCGATGTCGCGACCTTCACGGATCTGAATTCGCTCGCCTTGCCCTCGGATTTCACCGCGTCGATCGATTGGGGCGACGGCCAATCGGCCGGGACGATCGTCGAGGATTCCAACGGCGTGTTTCACGTTCAGGGGAGCCATTCCTATAGGAGCGCGAGCCCACCGGGGGGGTATGATCTGCAAGTCACGATCCTGCACACGGGAACCGCCTCGAACCTGACGATCAACAACGTGGCGACGGTCGCCGCGGCGAGCCTGACGGTGACGCCGGCGACGGTAACGATCGCCGACAGTTCGATCAACGGCTCGAGCCAGGCGTATATCCCGGCGGGGACGGTGGTGGGGGTCTTCACCGATCAGGCGGGGCCGTTGCCAACCAGCGATTATACATCGGTCAATTCGTTCGCGCGGTTCGCCGGGGCAGCGAGCAACACGCTCCTGTCGATCAGCCCGACGGTCCCGAACGGTTCGACCTATACCGTCGAGACCGCCGCCGACACGATCTTGACCCCGAGTCTTCAACCGGGGAGCTCGAGCTTTTCGCTCCAGATCACCAACGGCTCCAACGGCGTGGTTGCTCAAGGAAACGGCGTTTTGTTGGTGAGCGATGCTCCCTTGGCCCAGCCCGTGAACGGCCAACCGGTGATTCCAAACCAGACGCGAGGGACGAGCTTCACGGGCGTGGTCGCGGGTTTCACGGATCCTAACACCCTCGCCACGCCCTCCGACTATAGCGCCCTGATCAACTGGGGGGATGGGACCACCCCGACCCCTGGCGTGATCGCCCAGACGTCGCCCGGCACGTTCACGGTCGATGGAACACATGTGTACACAATCGCCAGTCCCTCCACCGGTTTCCCAATCTTGGCGCGTGTGGAGGAAGGGTCGTATTCGTCGATCTCCCTGGCGAACGGGGTGATGGTCCAGGGCTCTTCCTTGCAGGTGACGGCCGCGCCAGTGACGGTCTCGGACGCATCGATCAATGGATCTGGCCAGGCGATCATTCCGGCCGGGACGGTGGTTGGCACGTTCACGGATTCCGGTGGTCCGGACGCGCTGGTGAATTACACGGGGTCGGGCACGTTCGTGAATTTCCATGGCGCGTCGGCGAACACGCTCGTGCTGGCGACGCCGATCGTGCCGGGGGGCTCGACCTACACACTCACGACAGAGGCGGAGACGGTGATCTCACCACGCCTGACGCCGGGGACGGGCAATCCGTTCACGCTTCAGGTCACGAATACCGACGGCGCGATCGTCCAGTCAGCCTCTGGGACTTACGGTGTCACCGACGCGCCTCTGAGCCTTCCCGTCTCGGGAGCGCCGATCGTACCACCGCAAGTTCGCGGAGCGAGCTTCACGGCCACCGTCGCGGCCTTCACCGATCCCGACACCCTGGCCATCGCGAGCGACTTCACCGCGATGATCAACTGGGGCGACGGAACCGCGCCAAGCTTGGGCGTCGTGAGCGGATCAGCCGGGGCGTTTACCGTTCAAGGGACGCATCTTTATACCACCGCGAGCCCGCCGAGCGGCTATCCCGTGAGCGTGGCGATCCAGGGTCCAGTCTCGTCGCTGGTCGCGCCCAACGCGATCATCGTCGGTGGCAGCGCAATCAGCCTGACGGCGTCGCCCGTGATCGTGTCGGCGGGGGCGGTGAACGGGCTAATGCAGCCGATCATCCCCGCGGGGACGGTGGTTGGGACCTTCACCGACGCGGGTGGAGGCGACCCAGCGGCCGATTACATGGGGGTGGGCTCGTACGTCAGCTTCCCCGGGGCTCTCGTTCAGACGCCGATCACGGCGACACCGACCGCGCCCGGCGCGGCGACCTTCATGGTGACGACAAGCTCGGACGCGGTCTTTTCGTCGCGGCTCTCGCCGGGCTCGAGCGCTTTCTCGGTCCGGATCACGAGCACCGACGGTGGCTCGACCACGTCGGGAACGGGGGTTCTGACGGTGACCGACCCGCCGATTACCCTACCCGGCCCAGGTCAGCCCGTGGTCGCGCCCGCGCTCGTGGGGGTTCCCTTCACGGCGGCGGTCGCCGCGTTCACGGATGGCAATCCGCTTGATCTCGCGACCGACTTCACGGCCATGATCAACTGGGGCGATGGTTCGCCGCCGACGCCCGGCTTGATCACGGGGCCGAGCGCGGGTGTCTTTAGCGTGATCGGATCACATACCTATCTCTCGCTACCAAGCGGCGTGGGGGCCAATGATTTGGTCTCGATCCAGGTCACGGATCGCTCGGGAACGACTCTCTCGATCGGAAACTCCATCGCGGTGTCGGCGTCCCAGATCATGCTGACCGGCCAGCTCAATCCGGCGAGCGACACCGGGGTATCGTCCCTTGACGCGATCACGCGGGACGTTCAGCCTAGCTTTTTCGGTCAGACGGGGCCGGACGCCAGCGTGAGCCTTTATGCCCAGGGGGTCGGTGGACCGGCGATCTTGATGGGCCAGACGGTCTCGTCGGCGACGGGGGCGTGGAGCATCACGTCGACGCCGCTGGGGCAGGGGGTCTATACCGTTTACGCGACCGTGGTTGATCAGTACCGCGCGAGCCACGCGACCGTAACGCTCTTGCCCAATCCCCAGCAGGGTCCGCTCACGATCGACACGAGCAACCCCATGATCACCGGGATCTCGATCGATCGGGCGAAAGGACAGGTGAGCATAACCTACTCTGGCGCTCCGGGGGGGCTGGATCAGGCGTCGCTGATCTCGGGCGCGAACTATCGCATGAGCAAGCGAAACGCCGATCTCGCCCCCGACCTGGTGAGCCAGATCTGGACGACCGCGCCGCTGTCGCCGACCGGTTCCCAGACGGTCACCTTGCAGCTCAACCACGGCCGGCCCCTGCCGAACGGCTATTACTACCTCACGATCGACTCGGGCGGGATCATGGACGCGGCGGGGAATCCCTTGAATGGCCTCTACTCGGGCGGGTTCCCAACCGGGGCAGGTCAGACGGGGGGGAATTTCCTCGGTCAGTTCGTCCTCAAGCCGAAACGGACCGAGGGGCCGCTACCCGTCACGGTGGGTGTCCGTCCGTTTGACCGGGGTCGGCCGTTGGTCGAGGGGGCGGCCGGCGTCGTTGTCCATCAGACCTCCGATTCGCGACGGCTCGCGGCCCTGGACCTGGCGCTCGCCGATGCCTTCATCACGAAGCGCGAGCGTGGCCGCTAGCCTCGATCGATCAGGCGGAATCCGAGAGGGAAGAACTCCTTGAATCGACCCCGGGAGGCGGCATGGGCCGCCTCTTGGATTTCCCAGCCTCGCGACGCCGCCGTGCTGTTGTTTCCGTGCCGCCGCGGGCCCGTCGCCATTCGACGCGGACTCGCTCGAAAGTTCGACATCAAGAGGAATCCACCGATGCGAGAGAACAACGCCTCCGGTCGTTCGCGGCGTGGGACCGTCGCTGGTCAGGGTCGTCGTCGCGGGCGATCACGGCGTCCGGTTTACGAGATGCCGATGGATCTCAGGGTCGAACGGCTCGAGGATCGGACGCTGCTTTCAAGCCTCTCGCCCGCGCAGGTTAGCGCTCTCGAAGGGGGGCTGGCCGCGTTTCAGACCTTTGGCGGCGATCTGGCGGGGTTCAGCCTGCTGGGCGCTCGGCTTCCGGTGATCGACAAATCGCTGAGTCAGCTCTTCGACGTCGGGACGGCTCTCGGAACCGATCTCGTGCAACCCGCCGACGCCTACCTGGGGGGCGCGAGCCCGACGACGAGCGGCCTGGTGACCGCCCTCAATGCCGTCACCGACATGGGAGGGGGCGTGACCTTCACCCTTCAGAGCAACGGCACGCTCACCTTCACCGCGCCTACCCTCTCCGTGGCGACCATCACCACGACGCCGGTCGATCTGGGTAGTAACGCGCTTCAGCTCAACGTCTCCGCCGCCGCCTCGGCCACGGTCTCGACCACCACCACCCTGGGAGTGGATTTCTCGTTCAATCTTGACTCAAGCAATAACTTTTACGTGGATGTAACCTCGTTTTCGCTCGGGGCCGCGGTGAGCTCGAGCACGCTCAATTTCTCGGTCGATTTTGGCTTTATCCAAGGGGCGGTTCAGAATGGATCGATGACCCTGGCCGCCGGAACCACCCTCGCCTTCAACACCACCGACATCACCACCAGCATTCTGAACAGCGCCGACGCGAACCCAGGAAGCCTGGTCACGGTCACGGCCGCGGCCAACCAAAACAGCATGACCGCGGCCCTGCCGCTCCAGTTCACGCTAGGAGGCACGGTGCTATCCGGGACGCCGGCCCCCGAGGTCGACCTCAGTGACAGCAACCTCCTCGGTGGCCAGATCCCGACGGTCACGACCCAGAACTTCGCGAATCTCGCCAACTTCGCCAATCTCACGTCGACCTCGATGCTCAATCAATTGGGCTCGCTCGGCAACTGGTTGGAATCGATTCGGAGCTCCTCGCTGTTCAATTCCACGATTCCGTTCACGAACCAGACGGTCGGAGGAGCGCTCGATTTCGGGGCCGCCTTCACCGACAAGGTCCTGAGCGGCCTGGTCAACATCGACACCCCGACCGAGCCGCCTCAGGTCAATGTGTCCGGGGGTGGGTCGACCGGGGGCTTACTCGCGGCCGGCTCGTATTTCGTGCAATATACGTTCGTGAATTCAAGCGGCGAATCCACTCCGAGCCCGGCGTCGTCGACCTTCGCCGTGACCGCCGGCCAGATCCCGACGATCGGCCTGCCGACAGCGCCGGCGGGCAATACGATCAATCTCTATCTGTCGAATTCGTCGGCCGGATCGGGCTCGGCCACGCTTTATCAATCCGCGATCACGACAACAAGCGTGAACCTGAGCCAGGCGGCCGGCGCGGGCCCGGCGTTGCCGACCGGGGTCACGACGACGCCCGCGTTCGCGACCGCCCAGGAGCTCGCCACCCTGGTGAATCAGGCCACGGGCAACGCGGTCACCGCGGCGTTTGATCCCACGACTGGCGATTTGACCTTCGCCGTGAGCCTGAGCGACACCCTGTCGACCATCGCCGCGCCGATGAGCTTCAACCTCAACCTGGGTTCCCTGGCCGGCGTCGCGACCAACGCCCAGCTCAACATCACGCCGACCGTCTCGATGGGACTGACGTTCGGGGTCGATCTCGCGCCCCAGCCGGCCGTGCTCGCCGCGGCGGCCCCGTTGCCGCCGACATTGACCGGTTCGCCCGCGCAGCCGATCCCAACCACCGGCCAGCTCGGCGCGGACGCCTCGTTTCAGATCGTGATCGGCTCGAACGGCCCGGTGTCGGTCTCATTGCCGCAATCGGCGTTGAGCTCGGTCACGAGTATTGTCAACAGCGCCAACCCACTCGATTCGACCACGTTGGTCGGCCAGATCAACCTCGCGCTTCAGGCGGCCAGTTTCAATTCAACCAACCTCTACGCCTATGTCGTCGCCGGTTATCAAAACGCGAACATTACGTTCACCCTCCAAAAATATGATCAAGGGACGTCGATGTCGATCGACGTGCCAAGCGCGGCCACCAATCCCATGGCGACCGTCCTGGGTTTCACGAACGCACAAACCGCGGCCGTGGGGACGTCGAACACGGCGGCCACGCTTCCCGTCCCCACGAATGGCCAACTGGGGGCGAGCTCGAGCTTCACGCTGATCATCGGCGGTAGTTCCTACACTATCTCGCTCCCCCAATCGGCCACTTCGGGCGATACGAGCATCGTGAACCCCTCGAACGCCAACGATTCCACCACGCTCGTGGGCCAGCTCAACCTGGCGCTCCAGGCGGCGGGGATTGGCTCGTACGTCACGGCGGGGTATCAGAATTCCAACATCACGTTCACCCTCACTAATTTCACGCTCGGACCCACGCTTCAGATGACCTTCGCCACCGGCGACCCCATGGGCTCGGTCCTGGGCTTCGTGAGCGGTCAGCTCGTCCACGCCGAGGCGGGAGGCCTGTTCGTCCAGAATTTCACGGCCGATGCCAGCCTGGCCCTCTCGGTCACGAACAGCGGGAACGGGGCCTTCGCGACGGCAAGCGTGGGACCGGTCGCGATCTCGATCACTCAGGGGGCGTTTTCCGCGTCGGGCGATCTGGGGCTCCAGATCAATCAGGGGAATCCGATCAGCGTCTCGACCTTGATCTCGGACCTGTCGTCGGTATCGGGCATCGAGAGTGTTGTCTCGGTGACTCCCGCGGTCACGCTCACTGGCTCGCTGACCGGCCTTCAGGTCTCGGCCGGCGGATTCCTCAACATCAATCCCTCGCCCGCTCCCTCGATCACGGCGACCGCGCTCGACCCGCTCTCGCCCGTGAATCAGCTCACTGTTCCCTCGAGCCCCGGCAACGGTCAGCTTGGTGGTGATCTCTATTTCGAGGCCACGATCGCTGGCCAGAATGCCGTACCCATCCATATCCCTCAATCCGCGACCACGTCCAACGCCTCGATCGCCGATCTCGTGACCGAGATCAACCAGGCCATCCAGACGGCCGGCCTGGGCGCGATGATCACCGCCGCCGTCGACCCCCAAAACGCCAGCCAGATCGATTTCACCGCGGGCGCGAGCCTTCCGGCGGGGACCAGTTTCAGCGTCGATGATTTTCTGCTCGTTCAGTATCAGAACTTTGACCAGCTCTCGAACCTGGGCTCGCTCAATATTGGCCAGGTCGCCGGCTTGATCGCGAGCGCGGTCAATGGCCTGAGCCAGTATTCCGACCTGGGATTCTTGAATGACACGCTTCCGATCATCAACCTGAGCCTGGCCGACCTGGTGAACTACGGCGCGACCCTGGCGAATGATTTCCAGCAGGTCCAGAGCAATCCCTCGGCGACGCTCCAGTTGTTCGCGAATCAGATCGCCACGATCGTTGGGCTGCCCGCGGGCGACCTGCTATTTTCATATGACCAGATCAATCAGGCGCTCGAGATCAAGCTGATCTATCAGACGACCTACGACCAGTATTTGCCGCTTAACCTGGATCTGGCGAGCCTGGCGGCGGATGCCGGCGGGCAGGCGGCGACATTCTTGCAAGGGGTCACGTCGCTGGTCGACCTGACGGGCCGGTCGCGGATTCATGTCCAGGCTGGGGCGACCGTCACGCTGGACATGGGCATCGGATTCGGCTCGGGGACGCCGACGGCGTTCCTGTATAACGACACGGGCGTCGGGGCGACGCTCTTGCTCTCGGCCGCCAATTCCAACTTTACCGCGGCGATCGGACCCCTGAGCCTCTCCGTCAACAACGGCTCGGCCGTGCTGAGCGCGGACGGATCGAGCACCACCAACCCAGCCTCGTTCACCGTCGGGCTACGGAGCAGCCTGGGCAATCCTAGCCTGGCGAGCTTTCTGTCCAACATCTCGAGCGACGTCACGAGCACCCTGACCGCCGGGGCCGGCGTCTCGCTGCCGCTCTACCTGGGTGGGACCCAAAGCCTGGGGACGGTCGCGATCACCATCCCCGACGTCACCCAGCTCTTCGCGAGCCCCGTTCCCGCCGGCGCTGTCCTGATCACGACCCCCAACCTGTCGCAAGAGCTCAGTCAAGTCTTCAGCCTGAGCACCTTGCTCGAAAACCCCTCGGTCTTCCTCGACCCTCTGAACTCGCTCCTTACCGAGCTTCAGGGCATCTTGAACAACAACGTCTTGAGCGCCAATATCCCCCTCGTCGGCTCGGCGTTGTCAGGGGCGTCCGACTTTTTTGGCGTGGTTCAGAGCGACATCGTGGGTCCCCTCGATCAAATCGTCAAATCAGGGGGAAGTAATCCGTCCCAATCGATGGCGAACTCCATGACGACCTCGCTGGGCTCGATTTTGCTCGCGCCCGTGACCGTCACCAACCCCGACGCGAATTCGGTCCAGTTCAACCTCGACATGGGCCAACAGTTCGTATTCGACGTGCCGTTCAACCTGGGTCTGTCCGCGCTTGGGCTGTCGCTCGCGGGGGATGTTCAGGTCACGCTGACCTGGAGTGTCTATCTCGATTTTGGCGTCAGTACGCAGGACGGTTTCTACGTGGTGACCGATCCGACCAATTCCACCGGCGCGACCGTGCCGGTGGCCAATGTCGGTCTCTCGGTGGGCGTCCCTGGCCTGACCTTCAACGGCTCGCTGGCCTTCCTGGATCTGACCGCGGTCGACCACGCGGCCAACCCCACCAATCTCTCGGGCGCGTTCACGGTCGGGTTGAACTCGCCCCAGAGCGACGGCCGGCTGACAATCTCGCAAATCTCGGCCGGGCCGCTTTCGAGCCTCTATAGTGCCTCGTTCACCGGCAATGCCCACGTCGATTTCGATGTCACCGCCAGCGTCGGATCGGGCGGAATGTTCCCGTCGTTCTCCTTTGAATTCGTGGTCGACTGGAATTTCGCCGACTGGCAAATCAACGGACCCAACGCGGGAGGCGCGAACGAGGGCTCCGCCCCCCAGATCTCGTTTGACAACGTCTCGTTGTCCCTGGGCACGTTCATCTCGAATTTCGTGGGCCCGATCTTCAGCGACATCCAGCCGATCCTCAACGACATCCAGCCGGTCGTGAACATCCTGACCGAACCCCTCCCCGTGATTTCCCAGCTCGCCGGCCAGTCGATCTCGCTGATCTCGATCGCGGAGGCGCTCGAGCCCCAGTACGCCCCGAATATCAACGCGTTCTTGAGCATGTACAACCTGTTTTACAGCCTCGTGAGCGAGGTGAGCTCGGTCGGCTCGGGCAATATCGTGATCAACTTCGGCGATTTCAACGTCAACAGCTTGATCGGCGACGTCCGCGGGATGTCGAGCCTCTCGACCGCGCCTATCAACACGGCCAACCTGCCGTCGTTCACCAGCCTCTCGAGCCAGCTTTCGAGCCAGGGCGCGTCGTCCGAGCAACAGAGCTTCACGCACGGCATCACCGGGGGCTCGATCCAGTTTCCGATCCTCGACGACCCGGCCGGCATTTTCGAGTTGCTCATGGGTCGGACCGTCAATCTCATGACCTTCAACACGCCGACGCTCGCCTTTGGATTTAGCTATAACCAGGTCTTCCCGATCTTCGGCCCCCTGGCGGCGACCTTGGGCGGAAACGTGAGCGCGTCAATCCAGTTTCAGTTCGGCTACGACACCTATGGCATCCAGGAATTCGCTCACGCCGATTTCGCCCCCTCGGCCATTCCCGATCTCCTCGACGGCTTTTACGCCGTCACCAATGGCGCGCCAAACGTGGTCTTGAACGCGGGGATTACCGCCGGCGCGGCCGTCAGCATCGGCGTCGCCTCGGCCGGAGTCGAGGGGGGGATCTTCGCCACGGTCGACATGAGCCTCTTCGACCCCTCCGGCACGGGAAAACTGCGGCTCAATACCTTCATCCACGAGCTCGAGACCGATCCCCTGCAAATCTTCACCGTCTCGGGACAGGTTTACGCCCAGCTCTTCGCGTACATCGACATCAACCTGTTCCTGTTCTCGATCAACGACACGTTCAACATCACCCCGCCGATCACGCTGGTCACCTTTAACTATACCCCGCATCCCACCCCCACCCTCGCGACGGTCTCCGGCAATGGGACTCTCGTTCTTCAGACCGGCCCCGACGCGTCGAATCGTGGCGTCGGCAACACCAACGACGGCGACGAGAGCGTCACGGTCACGAACGGCGGCGGCTCGGCCGGAAACGAAACCGTCAATGTCAGCGGCATGGGCTATACCACGACCTACACGGGCGTCTCGACCATTACCGCCAACATGGGGCTTGGTAACGATTCCATCAATCTCTCGGGCGTGACCGACAACACGGTCATTAGTGGCGGCGAG
>JAKBAP010000417.1 GCA_021808995.1 Planctomycetota bacterium
GGAAAAGCGATTCCAAGCCTTGGCCGCGCTCGACGCCGAGCGCAAATCGCTCGAGAAGCGAATCGCGGAGTTCGAGGCCCGCGGCGACGACGAGCCCAAGGAAGCCCACCGGCTGCTCAAGAAAGAGGTCGATTCCGAGGAGGTCGCCGAGGTCGTCAGCCAGTGGACCGGCGTGCCGGTCGCGCGGATGCTGGCGACCGAGCGTGAGAAGCTCCTCAAGCTGGAGGATCACATTCATGAGCGAATGGTCAACCAGGAATCGGCCGTCCGCTCGGTGGCCGACGCGGTCCGCCGCGCCCGCGCTGGCCTTCAGGATCCCAATCGGCCGATCGGGTCGTTCCTGTTTCTAGGCCCCACGGGAGTCGGCAAGACCGAGCTCGCCAAGGCCCTGGCCGAGTTTTTGTTCGACAGCGAAAGCGCCATGATTCGCCTCGATATGAGCGAATATGGCGAGCGCCATAATGTCGCTCGGTTGATCGGCGCGCCTCCCGGATACGTCGGCTACGAGGAGGGAGGCCGGCTCACCGAGGCCGTTCGGCGAAAGCCTTACTCCGTGATCTTGCTGGACGAAATCGAGAAGGCCCATCGCGACGTGTTTAACGTCCTGTTGCAGGTCCTCGACGATGGCCGGCTCACCGACGGCCAGGGGCGAACGGTCGATTTCCGCAACTCCGTCGTGATCATGACATCGAATCTCGGGAGCCAGATCATCGCCGATCTCGCCGAGACCGGCGACGAAGCGAGGATGCGCAAGGAGGTGATGGGCGTCCTGAAAACCGCGTTTCTGCCCGAGTTCCTCAACCGCCTGGACGAGACGATTATCTTCCATCCGCTCGGCCTGGCCGAGCTCACCAAGGTCGTCGACATCCAGATCAAGCGCCTGGGGCACCAGCTCGCGGAGGCCGGCCTGACTGTCCAGGTCACCGCGGCCGCCCGTGAGCAGCTCGCCGACGAAGGTTTCGACCCGACCTATGGCGCAAGGCCGCTCAAGCGGGTGATTCAGCAGCGGATCTCCAACCCACTCGCCCACGACCTGCTCGCGCAAAAGGTCAAGTCTGGCGACACGATCGAGGTCGACTGGCGGGATGGAGAATTCGTCTTTCAACCACGATGAAAATCCCCGCCACAGGACCAGAGCGGGCGGAATTCACCCGTTCTCGGGTCGGTGCAAGCGCTGGACGGCCCCAACCAAGCACGAGCACCGAGACGAATCCAGGTATCCCTTGCGCCCCTGTGCCGAGGTCAAAACCGAACACCGAGCCCTCGACGGAGAACTAGGGATTGGGCACGGTGGGTTTCGGCCGGGGGGTTGGGGTCCGAATCGGCGAGGTTTGCGAGCCAGGGGTACTGACATGGCGGGAGGATGGATAAAACCCGACAGGCTTACCGGACATATCGATTCGACCTGCCGGATCGCCCGAGTAGGGGTTGGCCAGCCGCTTGGCGTAGCTCGAGGAGTCCGCGCGGTGGGCGCGTTTGAGGCTTGAGAGGGAGGGGGCCGGCGGCAGCTTGCTCCGGGATCGGAGCGTGCCCCGTGGAGCGGTCGGGCTCATCTTGCCAACCATGGGCCTCGTCCCAACGGGAGGAGGAATCACCTTGGAGACGGTGGCGCGCGTCGCCGGCGCTTGCGCGAATGCCGAATCCGCGGCCCCGATGGCCAGACACACCGTCGACAGGAGTACGACCTTCTTCATCATGAACGCCTTGCTCGTGGATGAGAGATCCTAGTCCAGAAACCTACACCTTGAGTGATGGCATTATCCCCGACCGCCTCTTGATCCACAAGGGGGAAGTCGTCCCAGGTTGACTTCCGGCAACATGGGGCGATCCAAGGAGCCATTTCTCATGTTTATTGGCCGGCCAGTTCGAGGGATCGGTTTCGTCTCGAGGCGGGTTTGAAGTCGGACTTGTCAATCTGATACCGCCTGAGCTTTTCACTGATGCTGCGACGAGAGAGCCCCGATTGCCGCGCGCAGAGCTCGATCCGGCCGCGATTCAACTCCAGGATTCGACGTAAGTAGGCGCGCTCGATCCGCGAGGTCAATTCCGCCGTGATCTCGGTCAGCGGTCGTCGGGGATCGAAATCCAGAGTGAATGGCTCGTCGTGACGCGGGACGATCTGTGGGGGAAGGTTGTCGGGCTCGATCATATCGCCGGGCGTGGTGACGGAGAGCTGCTCAAGGACATGCTCGAGCTCGCGGACATTCCCGGGCCAGTCGTAGGTTTGCAGTCTCTTGAGAGCGAGCCGGGAGAGCGACTTGGGGGGGAGATTTCGCTCCCGGAGCTTGGCCTGGAAGTGCTCGACGAGCAAGGGAATGTCCTCGAGCCGCTCGCGCAGGGGGGGAAGCTCGATCGAGAACACGTTGAGTCGATAAAACAGATCCTCGCGAAATCGCCCCTCCGCGACGGCGGTCTGGAGGTTGATGTTGGTCGCGGCGACGACGCGGCAATCGGTCTGGACAGGCTCGCCGCCGCCGACGCGATCGAAGCGTCCGTCCTGGAGCACTCGCAGGAGCTTGGATTGCATTCCGATCGGCATCTCGCCGATCTCGTCCAGGAACAGGGTGCCTCCCCTGGCGAGCTCGAATCGTCCTTTTCGTTGACGGTCCGCGCCGGTGAAGGCTCCACGTTCATGGCCAAAGAGCTCGGTCTCGAGCAGCGCCTCGGGCAGGGCCGCGCAGTTCACCGCCAGGAGGGGGCCCTTGCGAGTCACGTCGCTCGAGTGGATCGCCTGGGCGACGAGCTCCTTTCCCGTCCCAGTCTCGCCCGTCACCAACACGTTGCAATTCGACGACGCCACTCGCGCCACCCGCTCGAACACCTCGAGCATCAGCGGACCCCGGCCCACCAGATTGTGATACGCATCCTTCCGCTGAAGCCGCGCCCGCAGGTCGGCGACCTGGTCAATGAGCCGGCGGTCCTCAAGGGCCTGGTTCACGAGCAGGTCCAGCCAGACCACGTCGATCGGCTTTTGAATGAAGTCATACGCGCCGAGCTTCATCGCCTCGACGGCGGCCTCGACTGTCGCGAAGCCGGTCATCACGATCACGGTGACCGGCATCTGCCGCTCGCGGATCTCGCGAATCAGGTCGATGCCCGTAATCCCGGGCAACAACAAATCGGTCAGGACCAGCGAGCAGGGATTGTCCGCCAGCCACTCGAGTGCTTCCGTGCCATCCCCGGCGACGGTGATTCTTCGATCAGGCCGATCGAGAACCTGCCTCAACTGCTGGCAGACTAGCTCGCTATCGTCAACGACCAGTATGCGACGATCCATGTCAGCCTCGTCCTGGTTGAGGTCATTCGCGGTCATCCTGCGCGATCTGGATCAAGATCGACGTTCGAAAAGCCCCCGCGTTTCCAAGGCTCACCTCGTTGGAGGACTCATTACTTGAAACCTCTCGAACCCCTTCCTGTCAAGTGGCTGGATTCAATCCATCACCACGATCGCGATCTCAAAACCCTCCAAGTCCGCTCTACCTTGTCTCGGCGAGTCGCCCCGTGGACCTACTCGCTCGGAACGATCGGTTTTGTTTGAGCCAGGCGAGCGATCACGAAATCGTAGGCGGCCGCTCGAGCCTTCGCG
Source organism: Planctomycetota bacterium (assembly GCA_021808995.1). Classification (GTDB taxonomy): domain Bacteria; phylum Planctomycetota; class Planctomycetia; order Isosphaerales; family Isosphaeraceae; genus JAKBAP01. The sequence continues at coordinate 3,587 of JAKBAP010000417.1, forward strand.
GGAAACGAATGGGCCGCGTCGGGGTAGATCGCCATGAGCCTGTCGCCCGCGTGATAGAGCTCAAATACTGGCCGCGCCGCCGTGATCGCGTCGCGGACGCCGGCCACGTCGAAATTGGCGTCGTGGAGCGGCGAACTGGTGAAAAACGCCCGGGGCGCGAGCGCGGCCACGATCGCGGGAAAATCAAAGGGGATCCGATTCAAGTCAAGCTGATAGCGTGACTTGAGGAGCGGCATATAGCCCTTGTGCGACCAGCCGGCGACGTTTCCACCGTAATATCGAGGGAACGCGCAAAAGCCACAGGAGGAGACGACGACCTTGATCCGCGGATCATAGAGGGCGACGAAAATCGCGTTGTGACCTCCCAGCGAGTGGCCGATCACGCCAACGCGGTCGGGGTCGACCTCGGGAAGGCTGGTCAGCAGGTCGACGGCACGCAGGTGATTCCAGATCCCTTTCATGGTCGCGCTTTGATAGCCAAGGGCGTAGGGATCGACCTTGTACTCGCCAAAATTCGGGTAATCGGGGACCAAGCACACAAAGCCACGATCGGCCAGCTCGCGGGCATAGGCGAGCTCGGGGTTGGGGCCCAGCCCGGCGGGTTCGTCCTTGCCAATCGCGATGGTCTGATGCAGACAGAGCATCGCTGGTCCGCGCCTAGGCTCGCGGGTTGGAATCAGCAACCAGGCTGGCACGCGGTCGCCCGGCTCGACGGCGAAGCGGATCTTTTTTCGAACATAGCCGGGCTCCCGGCGCTCCTCAAGGGTCTCGACCTCTAGCTTGACGCGCCTTTCGACCCCGGGAAGAGGGCCGGCCACTTGCTCAAAGCCTACAAGGATCCGCGCCCGGCGGACTTCCCAATCGGCGGGCGATTTGACCGCCGTCTCCTTCCCCACCGCGTCGCGAATCACGAGCAAACGTGTATGATCGGATTGGCTCGGCGGTATGGGATGGGGGCCCGCCGTCTGCCCGATCGTCGCGAGTATCAAGACCACGGCCAAATGATCGGCAACCACGGGTTCTGGCTCCTGGCCCGGGAGTCGGGGCCGTGTTCATCGGATTGGGACAGATCGGCATCAGGATTGC
>JAKBAP010000418.1 GCA_021808995.1 Planctomycetota bacterium
GTTGCGTGCGATTTTCCGCTCGACTTTGCCCATCGTGTCTACAAGGAACTCAGACGCGGGGATACGTTGCCTTATAGCATGAAGGAAGGGGGTCGGTGGGTTTGCAGCCAGATTTTGCGGACCGGCTATGGGGAATGCTGCCGGCACGGAATCGTCGGCACGTCGATTTTGAGGGCGAACAAGATCCCAGCGCGGGTTGTCTGCGGGGAATGGGCTCTGCCGCGGGGCGAGAGCCATGGCACCCACTGCTTCGGGGAATTTTACCTGGAGGGAGTGGGCTGGGTTCCCTACGACACGACCTTTGATCCTGAGAATCACGACACCGATGCCTATTTTGGGGCCAAGAAAGCCACGATCCTGGCGGAGCTGATGGACTTCGATTGGGTGATCGACGCGGGCCCAATGGGTAAGCAGACCGTCTTCTCGATCAACCAGTTTCCGTGCTTCTGGAGCATCGGGGAGGGGTATCCCAACAATCCCAGGATCGAGTCGACCGAACATATCCAGGTTGAAAAGCGGTTCCGGTGATCCCCCGCCGACCGAGGTAGGTTCCCGGAGGCCATCCGCGCACGACCAGCCCAATGCCCGTCGATCGGTGTCGCGTTAAGGACGGGACATTGACCGCATGTTCATGCCTCACGCCAAAGTGAATCGGGTTCCTTGAGGTCGTTTATCAGATCGACGAGGGACTGTTCGAATTGATTGGCTCTAGGCATCGGCCCGCTCTCCCGAGTAGAGGGCGATCGCGCGGATGATGTCGTCGAGTTCGTTGGCGACGACGATGGGGCGGTTGGCGAAGCCCGCGCGCTGGACGCCGCGTGAGCCGAGGATCTTGTCGAATTGCTCCTGGTCGGTGCCGTGGTAGGCGACGGTCGCGGTCGGGTCCTTGAGCTGATGGCCGGTCAGGATGCAGACCACGCGATCGGATCGGGCGATGACCCCCTCGCGCACCAGCCGCCGCGCTCCCGCGACGGCGGCCGCGCTCGCCGGTTCGCACCCGAGTCCCCCCGCGCCCACGCGAGCCTTCGCGTCCATGATCTCCTGGTCCGACGCCGACGACACCACCCCCTGACAAAAATCGAGCGCCCGCAGACACTTTTTCAAGTTGACGGGACGGTTGATCTCGATTGCCGAGGCAATGGTCGACGCCTTCACATGGCCGGTGTCGAGCTCGCCATAATAATGATCGACCTTGCTCATTTCCGGCAAGCCGGAGAGCCAGCTCAGCGAGCGCTTGCCCACGAGCTCGTCAAGGGTCCGCGCGCCGGCCGCGTTGATCACCGCCAGCCGCGGCGGGTGCTCGATCAGGCCGAGGTGAACGAGCTCGATCAGCGCCTTGCCAAACGCGCTGGAATTGCCGAGGTTGCCGCCAGGGACCACGATCCAATCGGGGACCTCCCATGAGAGCCCCTCGAGGATGCGGTAGATGATCGTCTTTTGCCCCTCGAGCCGAAACGGGTTGACGGAATTCATCAGGTAGACGCCCAGCCGGTCGGCGACCTGCTGGACCCGCGCCATCGCGTCGTCGAAATCACCAACGATCTGGATCGTGAGCGCGCCGTGGTCAAGCGCCTGGGCGAGCTTTCCATAGGCGATCTTTCCCGATCCGACGAAGATGATCGCCCGAAATCCAAGATCGGTGGCCGAGCAATAGACGGCGAGCGCCGCCGACGTGTTTCCCGTGCTCGCGCAGGCGACCCGGCTCGCGTTGACCATGCGGGCGTGGGTGAACGCGGCGGTCATGCCGTTGTCCTTGAAGCTCCCCGAGGGGTTCATGCCCTCGTATTGCAGGGAGAGACCACCGGGGTTGAGCCCGACGTATTCGGCGACCTTGTCGGCGCGTTGGAGCAGGGTTTGTCCCTCGCCGATGGTGACGATCCTGTCGGCCGGAGCGAACGGGAGGAGCTCGCGGAAGCGCCAGACGCCGGAGAAATCGAGGGGGTTGTTTCGGGTGCTCCAGCGTTTCTCGAAATCGGCGAGCCGGCTAGGGACGGGGAGGCGGTTCCAGTCGTGAACCACGTCCAGGAGGTCGCCACAGGCCGGGCAGCGAAAGTGGGTTTCGCCGATGTCAAAGGTGGCCGCGCAGGTCGGCGAGAGACATCGCTGAAAGGAGTCGCTGGCGACGGGGCAGGGCAATCTGGGAGAGTCGGTCACGAGCGACATTGGAAGCCTGCCTTGTTTAGCCCAAGGGGTCGGCGACGACCATGGCCATGCGTGGATTTCGGAAACGCCACCCCGGTCGAGCGGTCCTTATGCAAGGCTCGCCCACATCACGCACACTTTACCCGCGTCCGGGACGGGTCGACAAGCGGAATCACCGCGCTGGAACACATGCTAGGGACCATGCAAATTCGGCCGGGGCTTGCACCAACCCGCGTTCATCTCGGAATGAAGTTGGATGAACGCTCGAAAGGGCTTGACGTAGTGTAAGGATCAATTTATCTTAAGACGTCATGGTTGTCGGGGCCGAGGAATCGAGCCCCGCCTTGACTTCGATCGTCACCCCATTCCGCTTCTATCATAAGCGGATCAGAGGAATCCCATGCCCCCGTCAGCTTCGACCGCCAAGACGTCTCGCTCCGCGAAGGCCGCGGCCGCCCACGCCAAGTCCATCGCCGAAATCCGCCGGGTCGCCGAACTCCTCAAGCAGGTCTCCGACCCGACACGCTTGCAGGTGCTCATGCTCTTGAACGAAAAAGAGCGCAACGTGACCGAGCTTTGCACCGATCTGGGCACGCAGAGCCAGCCCGCCGTCAGCCACCACCTCGCGCTCTTGCGCCATGGCCGCTTGATCGAGCCTCGTCGGGCCGGCAAGCACAATTTCTACGCCCTGACCGAGGCTGGCCGCAAGCTCGCCCAGGTCGTGAACTCGGTCGTCGAGTGACGAACCGGGCTCGAGCCTAGAGCGGACAACATCGTCCGCCGTCGTGATTTCGCATCACGTCGGCGGCGACGTTGTTTTTTAGCGTCGACAGTAGGAAAATGGCTCACTCAGAGACGAGTGAACGGAGATAGCCGAGCCCGGCGGCGACGTCGCGCACGCGGCCGGCTTGATCTCCGACTTCACGCTCGATGACGAGCGGGCCCGAGTAGCCGATCCCCTTGAGCGCTGCCAGAAACCTGGGAAAGTCGACCTGGCCCTGGCCGAGGGGGACTTCCTGGCCCCACTGGCCGGGGACGGTCGGTCTGCGCGCGTCCTTCAGGTGGACCGAGCGAATCCGATCGCCCAGGATGCCGACGGCCTCGACGGGGTCGCCCATGTCGTAAAGCAGCATGTTGGCGGGGTCGAAGTTCACCATGATGTTCGGGGAGTCGAGATCGTCGAGGGTTCGTCGCAGGAGCTCGGCGGTCTCCTGCCCGGTTTCGAAGGCGAGAGTCACTCCCGCGACGGCGGCCATTTGGCCAGCCTTGGCGAGGGTATCCAGGAAAGCCTGTCGGCCAGGGTCGTGAAGCTCGGGAAGAAAGCCCGCGTGCAGGGTGAGGTCCTGGAGCCCCAGCTCTTGGGTTCGCTTGAGCCCCCAGGCAAGCCGGTCGAGCCTGGCGGCTCGGATGGCGGGGTCTCCAAAGCCGCCGGTCCGCTTGATCGTCTCCGGGCTGGTGTAGTCCTCGCCGGGGAAGCCGAGCATGGCGCCGGTCATCACGATACCAGACCCGAGAGCGATCCCGGGGAGGTTCTCGCCTTCGTCCCAGTTGGCGTGGTGGGGGTCGCCGCAGGCGATTTGCACCACATTGACCCCCAGCTCGCCGAGCAATCGCGTGAGCTCGGGGATGTTCTTGACCTGAAGACTCCAGCTACAGACGCCGAGCGTGAACGGCCCGAGGACCGGTTTTGACCCTGACACGATGCGTTTCCTCGCCTTGGTTTCGGGTGTGGATGGTCATGGCGTGGGTGACCGCGCCTGGTCCCTGACTATACCCGAGCGGCCGGGGCGTGGCCACGATGCGACGAAGTTGGAGTGGCGGCGACCTCGAACTCGGCCGTCTCGGTTCGGCCGACCAGGTTGCTGTAATTGGATCGGGCGAAGACCACGCGGTCTCGGCCCGCGCTCTTGGCTTCATAGAGCGCCTGATCGGCCATCATGATCAGGTGAGCATCGCCTCGGTTTCGGCCTGGTGGCGCGTAGGCGAGCCCCAGGCTGGCCGTGACGGAGATCAGGCCTGTCCCGGCGAGAACGCGGCGATTGGCCAGGTTCGCGCGAATCCGCTCGGCGCGTTCGGCGGCCATGTCGGGTGCCCGAACCGGGAGGGCGGCGACGAATTCCTCGCCTCCGTAACGGGCCACCAGATCCTCGCCACGGGTCGACTCGCGGAGAACCTCGGCGACTTCCCGTAGGACCTGATCACCGGCCACGTGCCCATGCGAGTCGTTGACTTGCTTGAAATGATCGACGTCGAGCATCATCACCGCCAGCCCCATCGTCCCGGTCGCGCAGCGATGAACGAGCCCGGTGATCTGATCAAGAAAGTAGGCCCGATTGTAAAGCCCCGTCAGCGGGTCGCGAACCGATCGCTCGAAAAGCTCGCGCTGAAATCGCTCGTCATTCGAGTCGAGCTTCACCAGCTTGAACACGACCGTCTTGCCAAGCTGGATCCGCTCGCCGTTGACCAGGAGCCGGGACGAGCCTCCGCTAATCCGTTCCCCCTCGACGAAGGTCCCATTCGTGCTTC
>JAKBAP010000419.1 GCA_021808995.1 Planctomycetota bacterium
GGCCCTCCTGATCCAGCCCCCGCCCCCCGCCGGCGCAGACCCGGCCGCGGCCGTCAGGGAGGGGGTGAGCCTGCTCGCCGAGGGCGACGGGCTCGCCGACAAGGGCGAATACACCGAGGCCGTCATTCGCTACAAGAGGGCCATGGAACGCCTCCTGCCCACGCTCCGCCAGATCCCCTTCAAGCACGAGGTCAAACGCGACGTCACCCGCCGCGAGGACATGAAGGCCCTCCTCATCAAGGAAATCGAACAAGATACCTCGCCCGAGGAATTTCGCTTGAACGAGGTCGCGTTCAAGCTCCTAGGCCTGCTGCCCGCCGAGCTCAATCTCAAGGAAATGCTCGCCCAGGTCTACTCCGAGGAGGTCGCCGCGTTTTACGACACCAAGACCAAGACCATGCACCTGATCGAGGAACCCAAGCCCAAGACAAAGCCCAAGCCGTCCTTCCTTGAACGGCTCTTCGGTGGCAAGAGCGACTTTGACAAGGACGAAAACAAGACGGTCATCGCCCACGAACTCACCCATGCCCTGGCCGATCAAAATTTCGACATCGACGCCATGCAGGAGGCCGTCAAGAAAGACGACGACCAGTCCCTGGCCCTGACCGCCCTGATCGAGGGCGAGGCCACCCTGGCGATGTTTGGCGCGGGCATGGACGATTGGCGGGGCGGCCAAATCGTGCACTTGCCCGCCAAGAACCTGGAATCGATGTTCAATTTCCTGTCTCCGTTCATGCCAATGATGGGGTCGGGCAAGACGCTTCGGTCAGCGCCTCCGATCCTGGTCGAATCGATGGCGTTTCCCTATTTCCGGGGCATGGTCTTTTGCGCCAAGCTCACCAACGAGCGGGGCTGGGAGGGCATCGACGCGGCCTATCGCACGCCGCCGCAATCGACCGAGCAGATCCTTCATCCCGAGAAATTCGGCGCTCGTCTCGACCGGCCGACGGCGATCGACCTGGGGGTGCTCTCGCCGGGCGCGGGCTGGAAGGAGCTGGGGCGAAATGTGCTTGGGGAGATGCAGATGGGTGTGATGCTACGTGGCCAGGGGGGGAAAAAAACCGCCGCCGGCTGGGACGGCGATCGGTACGCGGTTTTCGAGGACGCCAAGAACAAGAAATTCGCCCTCGCCTGGCTCACAACCTGGGACGACGAAACCGAGGCCAAGGAATTCGCGGGTGCCTATCTTCGTTATCAGTCGACGAAGATCGCCGGTCTCGCCCCTCCGACCAAGCCCGTCGGCGACGCGGTCTGGCGCGACCTTGACGACCGTGTCTACGTGGTCGAGCGCGCGGGCCAGGACGTGGCCATTGTCGAGGGCCTCTCCCCGGCCGCGACCGCTATCGTGGTCGGCCAGCTCAAGAAGGCGACGAAGACGGAACTCAAGCCCCGAGTCAACCCCCACGCCCCAGCGGCAAAGCCCGAACCAGAGGCGGATCCAGTCCGGACGAGCGAGTGACAAGCGTCATCAACGCCTCATCATAAATCCTTCAATCGACCGGGCCCTTCGTCCTGGGATCGGAGAATCGCCGAGTCCGCGACCCGACCACGCGGACGATCGACCATATCCAAGAATCGTGCTCGATTCAGCCCCCGTCCAGCCGCCAGCGAGTAAACGAGCATATCAGCAAGGGCTACCGTCAGATGAAAGGATAGGACATGCACAAGAGCCTTGTCTCCTCCTGGGTCGCGGACGTATCGCCCTGTGGTGAATATGGTTAGAATGCCACCATCATGAGTTGCCGGTGACACGAATGTGTCGAGGCGTGCGTGGTGATTCTGCCCGCGCTTGCATCCCAGACTCAACTTCACTCCGCCGATGCTGGACCAGGCCTTCACGCGACGTCACCCGACTCGCAAGGGGGCCAGGTCGGCTCGACTTTCGTTGCCGCCGGCTGCCTGACCAACCTCGCTTTCACCGGCGCGGGCGCGGTCCTCGGGGTCTCGACGGCCTGCGCCCCGGATCATCGGGTTCTCGACCTCGAGTGCCGGGCGATGTCTTCATCCGACCATCGAGCGGCCAGCTCGGGGTCGTGCCGGAACAGCAGGTGGAGATCGATCCCAGTTCGGATCCGATCGAATTCCCGGACGGTCCTTGACGATAGACAGACTTGTCTGTATTCTACCGAGATGGGACGTATCAAGGCCGTTTCCGACGCACGACAACGGATCCTCGACACCGCCGATCTTCTCTTCTATGCCGAGGGGGTCCGGACCGTCGGGATCGACCGGATCATTGCCGAGTCCGAGGTCGCGAAGATGACCTTGTACGCTCACTTCCGGTCTAAGGATGACCTCATCCTGGCTGTCCTCGAGTATCGGGAGGGGCGGTTCACGGCGTGGTTCTCCGAGGCGATCGAGAGGCACACCAAGGCGGAGGGAGGCCGCCTCGGGGCGCTCTTCGCGGCGCTCAAGGAGTGGTTCGAGACGCCGACTTTCCGGGGATGCGCCTTCATCAACGCCTCGGTCGAACTGGCCGATCCGGGACATCCCGGCTTCGCTTTCGCCCGGCAGCATAAGGAGCGGTTCCATGCATTCCTCGCCAGACTCATTGAGGACGCGCTGGGGAAGGAGGCGGCCAAACTCGCCCCGGCCGTGGCCGTTCTGATCGAGGGGGCCATCGTCATCGCCGTGATCCAGGGCTCGTCCGAGCCCGCCGACGTGGCCCGAGACGCGGCCCTGCGCTTACTGTCGTCGGCCGGGAGGCGATGATCCCCTTTTTTTAACCATTTGTCATACAGACCTGTCTGTACTTCGCTCGGTGACCTTGCTCCACCAATCGATCTCCGCCGGCGTGGCGGGCGGGTGGAGACGGGCAATCCGGGCCGAATTCGAGGAGATCTTACGATGAATGCACTCAAGACGACGCCGATCGTGACCGCATCGGCGTTGACCACGTCGGCCACGAGCCCTTCGAGGGCCGACGATCCGCCGACTCACATGACGCCGACCCGGGTGCACCACCGCGCCGTGGAAGTCAACGGACTCGACATTTTCTATCGGGAGGCGGGGCCGAACGACGCCCCGACGATCCTGCTCCTGCATGGATTCCCGACCTCTTCGCACATGTTCCGCAACCTGATCCCCGCGCTGGCCGACCGTTACCATGTCGTCGCCCCCGACTACCCTGGCTTTGGCAATAGCTCGGCCCCGCCAATCGAGAGGTTCGAATACACCTTCGACAACCTGTCCAGGGTCGTGGATGCCTTCACCGAAAAGGTAGGCCTGACCCGTTTCGCCCTTTACGTCCAGGACTACGGGGCACCGATCGGCTTTCGCCTGGCGGTTAAGCATCCCGAACGTGTCACGGCCCTGATCGTCCAGAACGGCAACGCCTACGCCGAGGGGATTGCCAGCGACTTCTGGGTGCCGGTCAAGGCGTACTGGAAAGACCGGACCGAAGCGACCATGGCCCCCATGCGGAAGTTCTTGAGTCTGGAGGCGACGAAGTGGCAGTACCTCCACGGCGTCCGCGACCCCGAGGCGATCAGCCCGGACAACTGGAACGTGGACCAGCCACTCCTTGACCGCCCCGGCAACGCCGAGATCCAACTGGCCATGCTGCACAGCTACGGTTCGAATCCGCCGCTCTACCCCGAGTGGCAGGCCTATTTTCGCGAGCACCAGCCCCCGGCGCTGATCGTCTGGGGCAAGAACGACACCATCTTCCCGGCGGCGGGGGCTGACCCCTATCGGCGAGACCTCAAGGACGTGGAGTTCCACCTGCTCGACACCGGGCACTTCGCCCTGGAAGAAGACGGAGCGACGATCGCCATGCTCATCCGGGGATTCCTGGAGAAGCGAGCGATCGGCAACACCACGCCATGATCCGGCGGCGTACAGGGGCAGGTCATGAACTCCTTGTGCTGAAGAGGGTCGGGAATTCGGTCGCATAAATGGGCGGTGACATCGAGGTGTCGAGGTGTGCGTGGTGATTCTGCCCGCGCTTGCATCCCAGACTCAACTTCACTCCGCCGATGCTGGACCAGGCCTTCACGCGACGTCACCCGACTCGCAAGGGGGCCAGGTCGGCTCGACTTTCGTTGCCGCCGGCTGCCTGACCAACCTCGCTTTCACTGGCGCGGGCGCGGTCCTCGGGGTCTCGACGGCCTGCGCCCCGGATCATCGGATTCTCGACCTCGAGTGCCGGGCGATGTCTTCATCCGACCATCGCGCGGCCAGCTCGGGGTCGTGCCGCGACAGCGGATGAGGATGATTGTCGAGGATCGAGAACCCGCCCACCGAAATCGAGCGGATTCGCGGAAGATCCTCGTTCCGATTCTCGATCCCCTGTTCGCGGACGCTGGGCCCCTCCGTTGTCCTGAAAAGGTTCAATACCAGCGAGTCAACGAGGGGTTCGGACCAGGGCGCGAGTCATCGTCATCGGAATGCCGTTTCCACCCGAGCTAGTGCTTGGTCACGGCTTAATCACCGGGTGCCATGAGATGCCTGTGGATTGTTGGTTCCAGCCGGAATTCGCTCGCTGGCGCGTCGGGCTTGTACTTCAAGCCGGCGCGGTCGCGACAGAACAAGCCCGAAGCGCCTGCGAGTGCGTTCCGAGGGTAACGAGCCGCCCTCCATCGAGCCTTGGGTTGGTAGCCGGTTACGCGTGAATGGACCCTACCAGGGCGATTCCCGCCCGAGGCTGAACCCT
>JAKBAP010000420.1 GCA_021808995.1 Planctomycetota bacterium
CTTCCCCCATGCCTGGGGGGGAGCTTCCCAGTCCGGGATCAGAGAAATCGCTCGAGATCCTCGCTCTTGGCCACGACCGTGACCCCTTCCTCGGTGACGGTGTGCCCTCGGGCCAGGTCGACGTCGCGATTCCAGCCAATTTCAAAGCCGGCCGGTACATGGACGTCCTTATCAACGATCGCCCGCCGGATGCGCGCGCCCCGGCCGACGTGGACCCCATCAAACAGGATCGAATCCTCCACCAGGGCGAAGCTATTGATCCGAACCCGCGGCGAGACGATGCTCCGGAAGACCTGGCCACCGGAAATGATCGCCCCCGGGCAGACGATCGAGTTATAGGCGGCCCCGCGCCGGTCTCCCTCGGTATGGACGAACTTGGGGGGTGGAAACGGCGGCTGATAGGTATGGATGGGCCAATCCTGGTCGTAGAGATTGAGGATCGGATTGACGTGGATCAGGTCCATCGTGGTCTGGTAATAGGCGTCGAGCGTACCCACGTCACGCCAGTAGGCGGCTTCCTTGCGATTTTCGTCGCGAAACGGATAAGCATAGACGCGAGAGCCTCCCGCGATCATCGCCGGGATGATGTCCTGGCCGAAATCGTGGTTGCTGGATTCCTTTCGAGCGGCGTCCTGGAACAGGAGCTCATACATGGCGTCCGTGTTGAAGACGTAAATTCCCATTGAGGCCATGACCAGTTCGGGATTCTCGGGCATGGGTGGGGGGTCGTTGGGCTTTTCGAGGAAGCTCTTGACCCGCTGGTCCTGGTCGATGCCCATGACTCCGAATTCGCGCCCGCGCTCCAGGGCGACCGGCAAGCAGGCGATCGTGAGATCGGCGCGATTGTCTCGGTGGTATTCGATCATCCGCGCGTAGTTCATCTTATAGATGTGATCGCCGGCCAGGATGACGGTGTCTCGTGGGGCGGCCTTCTCGATGGTGTAGACGTTTTGGTAGATCGCGTCGGCGGTTCCCTGATACCACATCTCCGCGATTCGTTGCTGGGGGGGGATCACCTCGATGTATTCACCGAGCTCTCGACAGAGGAAATTCCAGCCCTGGCCGATGTGTCGGTTGAGACTGACGGCCTTGTACTGGGTGAGCACAAGGATCTTTCGCATATCCGAGTTGATGCAGTTCGACAGGGTGAAGTCGATGATTCGATAGATGCCTCCAAACGGGACGGCGGGCTTGGCCCGATCCCGAGTGAGCGGATCGAGCCGCGATCCCCGGCCCCCCGCCAGGACGATGGCCAAGACGTCTCGATGCACCAGTCAACCTCCGATCGTTCATGACCACCCCCCGTCTCGCGCCGACGGCACCGCTCTATTCTGCCCGCGCGGGCTTGGTAATCCAACCATGTCGAATCCCAGGATCCGCGACAGGCCGCGAAAGTCGACCGAGCGAGTCGTTGCCCCGTGATCGCCCGGCACGGTATTCATGGAACTCGGCCCAAATCGCGCACAAGGGAATTTGTCTGGGAGGCAGCCGGGTGATCCGTCTCTTGATTCCGTCGAAATCCACGCCGTTGGTCGAGATCCGCCGGCATCCCTGGCAACTGTCGGGGAGCGTCATGAGCTTGGTCGCGATGCTCGCGACCGCCTCGGCCACGGCCGGCGAGCCCGACCGGCTCAAGGCCCTTCAGGGGGGCTATGTCGAAACCGCGAGCCAAAAAACGCCCCGCGCCTATCATTTTGGCTCGCAGGGACCAGGAGACGTCTTCACGAACCACGCCAGCCACTCCAATCGGCTCGTGGCCGTCTACGCGTTTGGACACAAGCTCGACCTGAGCGCGGTCATGGGACGAAACAGCCGCTATCGCGACCCCGAACGAATCAAGGCCACCTATGGCTTTCTCCCCGCCAACACCGTGAACCCCGACGCGGAATACGCCGATCAAAGCGACCTCTACTCCATCCAGAAACAGGCCGTCGAGCGGGGGATCAAGCACCTCTTCATCGTGTGGTTCGACGGCATGGACTGGCCGACGACCCAGGCCGCCGCGATCGTGAAATCCGGCAAGGTTTACACCGAGGGAAAAGGATCGGGTTTGTTCTTTCAGGATTACGCCGCCCAGGGATCGGCCCAGTACGGTTTCGTCGTGACCAGCCCCACCCACGACCAAAATCGCGTCGACGTCGACCGCCAGACGGTCGTGATCCCCCCCACCAGCCTGGGTGGCGGCTACGACCCGCTGATCGCGGGGCCGACGCCATGGCGGCTCGGCCCCCTGGGACCACTCGCGCCAGGGTATTTCAAGGGACAATCCGCCAACGACGCCGATCGCCGCGGCGTCGAGCAAGCCGGGCGCGTCCGCCACGCCTATACCGACAGCTCCCAGAGCGCGGGCGAAATGATCAGCGGCGTCAAATCGTACAACAACGGCCTTAACGTCGCCGACGACGGCAAGCTGATCCCCACGCTGTTCCACGAATTGCAAGCCAAGGGCTGGAAGCTCGGCACGGTCACCAGCGTCCCCTTTGATCATGCCTCGCCGGCCGCGATGTACGCCCAGAACGTCTACCGCGATGATTATCAGGATCTCGCGCGCGAGATGCTCGGCCTGCCCGGGATCATGCAAGAGGCCCGAAACGCGCCCCTCAAGCCGGGCCTGGACGTGGTGATGGGGACGGGATTCGGCGTCACGACCAACCCGGGCTCGCTCAAGGCCCAGGGGAAGAATGGCGTGGCCGGTCCCCTCTTCATCACCGACAAGGACCTCGCGGCGGTCGACGTCAAAAACGGCGGTAAATATGTGGTTGTCCATACCGAACGCGGCGGGAATGGCGGCGAATCGCTTGATCGCGCCGCGGACCAGGCAGCGCGGGGGGGCTCGCGGGTGTTTGCCCTTTTCGGCCGCGACGGGCTCGACCATTTACCGTATCGCACGGCCGATGGTTGTTACAACCCAGCCCCCAGCATGGGCCGCGGCGGCAAGCCAGCCCCCGCCGAGATCTATTCGGACGCCGATCGAACCGAACAGCCCACGCTTTCGCGCATGACCACGGCGGCGCTCAAGGTCTTGAGCGCGAAACCGGATCAGCCGTTCGCGCTCTTCGTCGAGGCGGGCGACGTCGATTTCGCCCTTCACGCGAACAATCTCGACAACGCGATCGGAGCGGTCTTATCGGGCGAGGAAGCGGTTCGAATCATTACGGAATGGGTCGAGGCCCGAAGCAATTGGGACGAATCGGCCTTGATCGTCTCATCCGACCACGGCCATTACCTGGTCGTCGACGACCCCAAGGCCCTGGCCGAGGTCGGCGGGGCGCGCAAATAGACGGCGGCCTCTTCCGGATGATCTCCAGAGAACGAAGCGGTCAGAGCGATCCAGCGCCATCCCTCGCGAATCGACGCCTGATCGCGTATTCATGGAAATCGGCATCGCGGGGCTGGCGAATTCGCTGGAATCCCAGGTGAGGCTCGTACACGTTGGTCGCCCTGGATCCTTCGTCACGTCGAGCAAGCGACCAATAGCAAAAGTAAAGCGCACTTGCCTCTTCCAAGGCTCTCTGGGCGCTCGTAAGATGCATGCCTGAATCATTGCCCTGGCGCGGGCGTGGAAATCCTCATCGCAAGCCGTCATCGTACCACGAGGGGGGGCTTTGTGAACCGGAGTGCGGTCTCGAACTGGGACGATCTCTTCGATGCCGTGTCTGATCGCCTGAGAATCTTGGTCGCCTGTCTTGGCCTGCCCGAGTCGGAGCGGGAGGACTGCGTGCAGGAGGCCTGGCTGGCCTTATTACGCAAGCATCCTGACTGCACGCTCGAGGAGCGCAACACGCAGGCCTGGCTTTGCGGCGTCGTGCGCAAGAAGGCGATCGATCACCATCGCCGCCAGCGCCGTCACCCCGTTCAATCGATCGAAGAAGTCGGGAAGCTCGCGGCCAAGGGCCCAGACCGAGTCGACGACGACGACAATGTCGGCCAGACCACACCGGACGCATCGGCGATCCAAGACGCGCTGAATGCACTGAAGCCAACCAACCGTGAGCTTTTCCTCCTCCACGCGCGGGAGGGTCTCGATTACGCTCAGATCGGCGAGATCTTCGGTCTTACCTCGGCCCAGGCCCGCGACCGATATTGCCGGGCGCGCAAGCAACTCCGCGAGCTGCTTGCAGGCGACCCGCGATGCACGCATGCTGTGAGGGGGGGGGGGGGGGGGGAGAGGGGGGGGTGGGGAGGGATGATGAAAAATCTGGGGGGGGGGGAATCGAGGGTTTGCTGGGGTCGCTGGAAAGGTTTTCTCGATTTTTCTTATCTTTTTTGATATTAGGAGTTGCGTCGATCGGGAGGGTACGAGACGGGGCCCTCCCAAAGGAAGGCAAAATCGGCGCAACAATATGCATAATAAGGTGTTACTGTAGGATCGCCCCAAAACGCCGGGCGGACTGAACCCCGCGCTCGTGCGATTAGTATTATGTCGGCAGTCTTCCTCCGAGATGCGTGCGTGCGGCCGGTCGGTTTCTACCGATGGTCGGTTTGAAATGCATCGCGTGGGGGAAGGACGATGTTCTCGAAACGAGATCCGTGGAGGTAGGCCAGGATGAAGAGTGTGAGATTCAAGGATTACCTCGTGCGCTTCTTGTATCCCTGGGGACCGGGAGGCGGCGGTGTCAGGGCAATCCCAATCCGGAAGGATCGAGCG
>JAKBAP010000421.1 GCA_021808995.1 Planctomycetota bacterium
ACGGTCTTGCCCCCGATGGTTCTGGTCGCGCATCCCCGAACCGTCCCACTCGCGGTCGACGATGGCCAGATCGTGGCCAAGCTCCCCTCGGCGAAAAATGGCGAGCGACTCAAGATCCGCCCCTCGGCCGACATCCGTGGCCACGGAACCCGACTCTTTCTCGACCCCAGCGCCCACCCCGACGACCTTCCCTCCGTCCGCTTTCAGCACCCGGAAACCGCCCACGAAAGAGTGTGAGCATAGATTAATCCAAAAATCTAAACCCAATTCCCACGCCATTCCAGGGAGTTTTTCAAGATCGCCGTTGTTTTTGCCATAATCGCTTTTCATCAAATAGGTTACGCGCAATTCTCGAGTTTTTTCACCTGGCGGATTTCGGCAACCTGATGATTCCCCCCTCGAATCGCAAGAAACGCGGCGATCCTCGTCCGCGAACGATCTCTAACTCGTTTGCAATATTGGATTAATGCTGTCCAGACGACCCACTTCTCGGTTGCCGGACTCGCGATTTCGAGTCTTTTTTCAGGTTCATTTCCCTTGGACTCGTGATTTGGTAAATTAGCCCTTTGCTGGCCACGGCTCGGGACGATACCCTGGCTATCAGGTGGTGGAAACTGGCCGAGCGGCGCTCGGCGTTCGAGCGAGTCGTGTCGGTGGAGAGGAACCCAAGGATGAATCGCTATTCTTGCGATGCCGACGAGTCTTACATCAATGTTCATCTTAACACCGAGATGGAGCTACCGACCAATCGCGACACCGTTTTGCATTTCTACGAACAGATGAGGAAGGGCTTCCCGGAGCTTCGCAATTTCTACGCGCGGGAAAACGGCGACTTGGTTCTCGAAGGTGACAAGGAACAAGAATCCTACCGGTGGCTGGCGATCGAGCCGCGGAGGCTCTGCTCGGGGCATTTCAATCCCCCGGGACTCGATGATTCGTATCGCCAGCATGAACTGATGCTCGATCTCGCCCCGCCGCTTTTGACCATCAGCCTGCTGGATTGCGAGGCGCTCGATCTGGTCTTTGGATTTGACTTTAATTTCGACGGCAATCATGACGAAGTGGTCGCGGAGGCGATTGGGGTCGGGCATGGGCTTGACGGCCTATTCGAGCGCCCGAAATCCCAGGTGATGAATTACGAGCCGTCACTGACCTTGGCCCTGGACGAATCGGGTCAGCTCCAGTGTCGGCTGGCGATCGAGACCCGGCCCCGGACGCCCTCGGGGCGACCTCGCGAGTTTATCCCAGACCCGATCAGCGTGTTTTTCACGGTGCGGCAATACTGGGGTGGGGGTCCTGAGATGACGTTCCTGGACTCGCTCCGGCGTCAGCGCGAGATTGGCGAGGAGATCTTGCGAGAGTCGGTGTTGCCCAGGGTGGTCCGTCCGCTCGCCCATGCGATCGCGTCGCGGTAGGCCGAGCGAGTGGGCTCGGTTGGAATTCGAGGTCTTTTTTCGAGGCGTTTCATGCCCCCTCGCTTGAGCAGCTTGGTTGGTGGACTCACGGCCGAGACGGCGTTCACGGTTTTGGCCCTGGCGCGTCAGCTCAAGGCTCGCGGCAAGGATGTCGTGGAGCTCGAGATTGGCGACAGCCCGTTTCCGAGCACCCCCTTCGCCAAGGAGGCCGGCATCCGGGCGATCGAGGACAACGAGACCGGCTATTGCCCCAGCCTGGGCCTGCCCGAGCTTCGTGAGTCGGCCGCGCGATTTCTCAAGGCCGAATTCGGCTGCCCGGTCGGGGCCGAGAATATCGTCGTCGCCTCGGGAGCGAAGGCATTCGAGCAATACTTCGCGGAGGCCTTTCTGGATCCTGGCGACGGCGTCTTGATTTTCAGCCCACAATTCCCGACCTATATCCCGAACCTTGAGCGGCGAGGTGCCCGGGCGGTGCTCGCCCCGCTCGAGCCCTCCCGCGACTTTCGCCCCGACCCGAAAGCGATCGAGCGGTTCCTGGCCGATGATCCGCGTCCGCGGGCGGTGCTCTTGAACTCGCCCCACAACCCCACCGGCGGGGTGGCGACCCGGGAAGACCTGGCGGCCATCGCGGCGATCGCCCGTGCCGGCGACCTGATGGTTTTCTCGGACGAGCCTTACTGCCACATGGTCTGGAGCGGCCGGCATGAATCGATCCTGGCCGAGCCGGGAATGCTCGAACGAACCGTGGCGGCCTACACATTTAGCAAGTCCTACAGCATGAGCGGCTGGCGGATCGGATTCGCCGCCGCCTCGCCGGAAGTGGTCGCCGCCATGGGCAAGCTGATCAACACGACCGCCTCGTGCAGCCCCCCCTTGGCCCAGCGCGCGGCCACCGCGGCCCTCGAACGCGATTCCGAGACCCGCGACCTCTACATGAAGCGGTTCCACGCCAAGGTCGACCGCCTCTGCGCCGGCCTGGCCAAAATCGAGGGCTTCCACGCCCCCAAGCCCGCCGGAACCTTCTACGTCTTTCCCGACGTCCGCCCCATTTGCAACCGCCTGGGCATCACCTCGCATGGGCTCGCGCTCTATTTCCTCGAAGGCGCTGATGACAGCCTCGGCGTCGCTTGCCTCGGCGGCGAATGCTTTGGCGAGGCCGGCGGTGGCTTCCTAAGGTTTAGCTGCGCCGAGCCCGACGATCGCATCGAACAGGCCATCGCCTTCCTCTCCAAGGCCCTGGAACGGACCGAACGCATCAATCGATACCGGGACGCCAACCCTCAATATCTCCTGAAACAGCCCTACATCACCGGATGACCCCTCCCGCATGAGCGACCCGAAAGGCGATTCCCGACAACGTTATCGCTGGACGGCGGCCGTGCGCCATTTACGCAAGGTCGACCCCAGGATGGGCGCGATCATCGACCGGGTCGGACCCTGCTTGCTCGAGCCCCATCCTCATCGGTTCAGCGCCCTCGTCCGATCGATTGTGAGCCAGCAAATCTCGACCAAGGCGGCCGCGTCGATCAATCGCCGGCTCATGGACGCGGCCGGAGATCCCTATCAACCCGATCGCTTGATCGAGCTAGGCGAGACGCCCCTGCGCGGCGCGGGCCTCTCCGGGCAAAAGGCGCGATACGTGCTCAACGTGGCCGAGGCCGTCTCGTCGGGGCGCGTCCCGCTCGACGGGATCGACGATTCGTGGGACGACCAGGCCGTCGTCGAGTCGCTCACCACCATCAAGGGAGTCGGCGTGTGGACGGCCGAGATGTTCCTGATCTTCGTCCTCAATCGCCCCGACGTCCTGCCATCAGGCGATCTGGGCGTGCGGGCCGCCCTCCGCATCCATCACAATTTGCCCGATCTCCCCAAACCCAGCCAATGCCCAGCCCTGGCCGAGTCGTGGCGACCCTATCGAACCATCGCGAGCTGGTACATCTGGCGCGGAATCGACACCAAGGGTGTCGACAAACCACCAGTTCCAGAAAAGGCCACGATCTCGCCGCCTCGCCCGACGAAAAAACGCTAGAATCGGGACGTCGCGCGGATTCGGGAAACGTGGCGTCTGAATGGAAAAAGGATCACCCTCGGATATGGCGAGCGAACAGCCGCGAGTTGGTGTCGTGATGGGGAGCCGGTCGGACTGGGAGACGATGCGCGCGGCCTCGCTGCTGCTCACCGAGCTGGGCATCGCCCACGAATCCCGCGTGGTGTCAGCGCACCGGACTCCGGAGCGGCTCTTTCGCTATGCTCGCGAGGCCAAGGGTCGGGGGCTCGAGGTCTTGATCGCGGGCGCTGGCGGGGCCGCCCATTTGCCGGGGATGCTCGCGGCCGTGACCATCCTCCCGGTCCTCGGCGTGCCAATCGAGAGCAAGGTGCTGCGAGGGGTCGACTCGCTGTTATCGATCGTGCAAATGCCCCGAGGGATCCCCGTGGGCACGCTCGCGATCGGAACCGCGGGCGCGGCCAACGCCGCCCTGCTGGCCGCGGCCATCCTGGCGCTTCACGACCCCACGATCGAGGCCGCGCTTGGCCAATTCCGCCAGACGCAGACCGACGCCGTCGACGAGTCCCCGTCATGATCGGCGAACACCATCCGCGAGGTACGATCCCTCCCATGCTCGCGCCGCCGGCTTCGATCGGGGTGATCGGTAGCGGCCAGCTCGGCCGGATGTTCATCCAGGCCGCCCAAGGGCTCGGCTATGACGCCGGCGTCCTCTCCGCGACCGCCGACGCGCCGGCGGCCCAGGTCGCGAGCTGGTCCGTGATCGGGCCTCCAGACCATCTTCCCGCGCTCCGCGCCTTCGCCGATCGCGCCCTGGCCGTCACCGTGGAATTCGAAAACGTCTCCGCGGCCGCCGTGCGATGGCTGGCCCAGCGGCGAATCACCCGGCCCGGCTGGCGTACCCTCTGGATCACCCAGAATCGCCTGCGCGAAAAGCGGTTTCTCGCCAGAAGCGCCATCCCCCACGCCCCCTGGAGACCCGTCCGCGACAACCACGAGCTCGACCAGGCGATCCGCGAATTAGGCACGCCCCTGATCGTCAAAACCGCCGCGTCGGGTTACGATGGCAAGGGTCAGATCCGCGCGGAATCGGCCGAACAGGCCCTCGCGGGCTGGCTGAGCCTGGGCCGATCCCCCTGCGTCGCCGAGGCCTGGGTCGATTTCGCGGTCGAGCTCTCGGTGGTCGTCGCGCGTGGAGCGGACGGACAGGCGGTCACCTATCCCGTT
>JAKBAP010000422.1 GCA_021808995.1 Planctomycetota bacterium
CCCATTCTTCATCGCTGACTTCGTGCCGCTTCATGTACGGACCTCCTTGTCCAAACGCAGTTTATCAGCTATTGTCCAGTTCTAAAACAGAACCTAGTTCGATCGGGCTGTGCGATGGCACGGCGGGCGCGGGGGCGTCGAGGATCGGGTCATGGGTCCAGATCGCGTCGCGCCCGGATCGTTTTGCCTCGTAGAGCGCGGTGTCGGCCCGATGGAGGAGCTGGGCAGGCGCGTCGAGCGTACCATCGAACTGGGCGCAGGCGACGCCGACGCTGGCCGTGACCTTGAGCTCGGTTCCCCCCGTGTTCACGACGACCTGCGCGAGCTCGGCACGAAATCGCTTGGCGATCTGAAGTCCGATCTCGAGGTTGGCGCCTGGGGCGACGACGACGAATTCCTCGCCGCCGTAGCGCGCGGCCAGGTCACTTGCCCGGGCAGCGCGGGCCAGGACCCGGGCGGCCCGCCTGAGCACCTCGTCACCGGTCGCGTGGCCGTGGACATCGTTGATCGACTTGAAATGATCGAGGTCGACCATCACGATCGCGAGGGGCGTGGATCGCCGCCGACAGGACTGCCACTCACGCGCTAGTTGATCTTCCAGGACTCCACGATTGGCGAGCCCGGTCAGCCCGTCTCGGTGCGCTCGCCGTTCCAGGGCGGTCAAATCGTCGCGGTTTCGCAGTTCCGCTCTGAGCCGGGCTACCAGCTCCGTGGTTGTGAACGGCTTTGAGATCACATCCCGCGCGCCGGCGTCAAAGGCCCGGGCTCGCTCGTCGGACAAAACCTGATCGCCGAAAAGGATCACCGGAATGGAGCTGGTCGCGGGATCATCGCCCAGACGGCGAATCAGGTCGAGGCCGCTGAGAATTGGCAATCGGATGTTGGAGAGGATCAGGTTTGGTCGATGGATCGTCGCCGCCTGGATCGCCGTGATCACGTCCTGGACTGAATGAACCTCCAGATTCTCCATCGAGAGCCGCTCGCGAAGCTTCTGAGCTTCGATCGAGGAAGGTTCAACCAACAGAATTCGCCGCCGGCGATGAGCGGTGTTCACGATTGGTCTCGCGTCCCCCTGGGGTTCCGGATCGATCCCCTGGGGGTCATTGTTCATCGCGCGCGAGACCCCGGATGAACCGGAAAACGATGGAGATCCGTCAGAGTCCGTGAAGGGGGTCATCGTGATCCTCGAGATTCCCGGAAAACAGTTTCCCACGAAGCACCATCGTCGAACGTGACCTGACCCGGCGGGACGACCCAATCCCTAGAATTCTAGCTTGGTCCCGATGCCGACTCGTTCTCCGTTGGTTCTTATTCTCGTTACCATGGATGATGGTAGCAAGTGACATTGAACACGCCGCCCCGCGATCCCGCGGTTTCAATTTCATCGGGGCCGTTTGAAAGGCACAACGTCTGGTTTTTCGAGGATGATTTCAGGCAACATGAGGGCTGGCGGAGTCGAAATCACCTTGATGACGCGGTTTTTTTCGGGATCTGGTCGGCTTCCGCTCGCCAGGCGTCCGCGAGCCGGCTTAAGCCGACCTGGTCGCAAAGTCGCGCGAGATCGGCGAGCGCCGGCGGCTCGTTGAGATGGTTGAACGCATCATCGAGTCGCCGGCCCAGGGGGGCTGGCTCCAGGATTTCCCGGATTCGGCTCACCTGGAGAGCGGCGGCCTGGGCGTCGGACGCGCGGCCAAGCGCGCGACAAGCCCTGGCCAGGCGATACCAGGCGCGCCAATCCTGGGGCAAGGTCTGGAGGGCAGCGCGAAACAGCTCGACGGCGTTTTCGGGGTGATGGTCGTACTCGAGATCCCAGCGGCCGCGGAGTTTTTGGTAGCGTGCGTCTCTCGTGGATTCTGGCCATTGATCGAGGAGCACTCGGCCCCGGATGGGCTCGCCGGCGTCGGCCAGCGCGGTCACGAGGGTCTCACGCGCCTGGGTGTGATCGGGATGAGTCGCCAGGAGGTTTTCGAGCGAACCGAGCAAGCTCGCGCGATCGGGATCGTCAGCGGAGGGCTCGGCCGACTGGCGGCCAAACAAGGCGACTCGGGCGTCGAGGTCATCAGGATCGGCCTGGATCCAGCGTGAGAGGGTGCGTCTCGCGGCGGCGTCGGGCAGTTCGGCCAGGAGGCTCAGCGTGAGCTCCATCAGGACGACTCGTCGTGATTCGGGGTTGACTCGCTCGTAGGCCCGCCATCCCAGTCGTTGCGATTCGATGACCCGGTTTTCGACACGGAGGATCTGGAGCAACAGCCGCCAGCTTTCGACGTCGGCGGGGGCCAGCTCGACCCCCTTTCGCAAGACCTGCTCGGCCTGTCTGGCCAGCCCCAGCGTCAGGCAAGCGCGTGCCTCGCCGCGACAGGATTCCGCGCTCGCGTTCGGGCTCGCGTTGATGGAGCTCCAAATTGCTCGAGCTGTCGTCCAGTCACCCGCGTGGGCCGCCGCCTGGGCTCGTTGTGCTCGACTGGCTGGCGATTCAGGGATCAAGAGCAAAACCAGGAGGATGGACGCCGCCAGCGCGATCCCGATGATGACGAATCCCGCGCGCCTTCGGCCGTCGGGGGTCCATTTTCGCGAACGTGGGGTTTGAGTAGGTCGCCCAGGGCTTGCCTTCGCGGGCGGTTGAGTTCGCGCCTGTGACCGGCCTGGAGAGCGTCTTGGCATGGTTGATCCGCGCGCCAGCGCGTGAGGGGTCTTGGTCGCGTCCCAGGATAACGGCCCGACCAGTTCGCGGTGATTCCCGACAGCAAGCACGATAGGCCGTCCGAGCCCCGCGCGCCAAGGATCGAGGCGGCGCTCGCGTTTGATTGAGGTATCATCGTGACCATGGTCGCGAGACGGTTGTCGTGTTCGCGCGGGGGGTTTCCATCCAGGAGATCACATCATGGTCGACTTGATCAAGAAGGCGATCTACACCGGTATCGGTCTGGCCGCGTTCACCAAGGATAAAGCCGAGGAGCTGGTTCAGGATCTCACCAGCCAGGCCAAGCTCTCCGAGCATGAGGGCAAGGAACTGGTCGAGAGTTTGCTCAAACAGTCGGAGCAGGCGCGGACGGAGTTTCAATCGCGGATTGACGAGGCGGTCATGGCGGTCGTGAGCCGGCTCAATCTGGCCACGAAAGACGAAGTGTCCGCGCTCAAGGCCAAGGTCGAGGAATTGTCATCCAAGCTGGGCTCGGGAACTCCTGACTGAAATCAGGTGGTCGAATGGGGTGTCGGCCTTGTGTTTCTTGCTCAAGGCGAGGACGCCGCCGGGATGGTTGGTGTCGCGGTGATGTTGAGCCGAAAGGTTGGGGCTCGACCGCTCGGACGCCGTGTTTCGGCGAGCGGCCCTGTGTCCCCGCGATGCCCCGCCCGTGACGTTGAACGGATTGCTGAGTGCCTGTGCCAGTTTGACTCCCGTGGCCTTGAGCACATCGCCCGAGCCCGGCTTGGTGATCTTGAGATTCTGGAAATAGGCCACCCCTCCGTGAAGCGTGCCGGAGTGAACTCCGCGGAGCTGGGCGCGACCAGGATTCCTTGCAAGGCCGAGGGTCACGCGACCCCGCGTCGTCGTGACGAGATTGCCATACGCGTCCTCGCTGGCGACAGCGACCGTGAACGGAGAATTCACCGCCACGCTGGCCGGAGGTTGGGTCACGAAACCGAGCTGAACGGCCTGATTGGGGACGACGCTAAAGGATCCCGTCACCGCGGAGACCAGACCGCCGCTGGCCGCGAGAATCGTGTAACCGCTGGCGGCGACATCAACCGAGACGCCCGCGAACGAGGCCACGCCCCCTTGTGCCTGGAGCACCGTCGTCCCCCGCAGCGAGGTATCGCCAGGATTTTGGTCGAGTGCCACGGTGATCGAGCCTTGATATCCCGTGGCCAGGTTGCCATAGGCATCGATCGCCGCGACGCCCACGCCAAAGCTATCGCCAGCCACCGCGACGCCCGGCGGTTGCGAAATGATCACCAGGGACCTGGCCGCGGCCGGAATCACGGTGAATGCATTGGTGACCGCCGAACTCAGTCCCGAGCCATTCGCCTGGATCGTGTAGCCGCTTGCCGCCACGTCGATCACCAAACCGCTGAACGTGGCGACGCCGTGGCTCGCGAGCTGGGTCAGTACGCCCCCGAGCGCCGTGCCACTCGGGTTGCTCTTGATGGCGACCGCGACCGAACCCGTAAAGCTTGTCTCGACGTTGCCAAACCTGTCTTCCGCGGTCACCGTCAGGCCAAAACCCGCGCCCGCCGTCACCGCGCTTGGAGGTTCCTGAGTCATGACCAGTTGACTCGTGGAGGTGGGATCGACCGTGATCGAACTCGTCGTGGCCGGGGAAACCCCACTACTCGAGGCCGTGATCGTATACGAGCCCTCGGTATCAAAGGTGAGCCCCGAGAACGCGGCGACGCCGGCGGCGGCGTGGATGCTGGTGGTCCCGCCAAGGGTTGAGCCCGCGGGGCTGGGCGTGAGCGCGACCGTCCCGGTGAATGAGGTCGCGATGTTTCCATAGGGGTCGTACGCGGTGATGGTGAGCCCGAACCCAGCCCCCGCGGTGACGGTTGAGGGAGGGGGGGTGGTGATTTTGAGCAGGCTCGCGGCGGCGGCCTGGACGGTGATCGAGGACGAGGTCGCGGCGGTAATCCCGGCGCTGGCCGCGG
>JAKBAP010000423.1 GCA_021808995.1 Planctomycetota bacterium
GGACGCCCTGCACGCGACCCGAGCGGCCATTGAGGAAGGCGTCGTCCCTGGTGGCGGAACCGCCCTCATCCGCGCCGCCGCCGCCTGCTCGCTGAAGCTCACCGGAGACGAGGCCATGGGCGCTGAAATCGTCAAGCGCGCCGCCGAGCAGCCCGCCCGCTATATCTCCGAGAACGCCGGCATCGATGGTGCCGTCGTCGTCAGTCGAATCAAACGCTCCAAGGAAGCCCACCACGGCTACAACGCCGAGACGGGCGAGTGGGGCGACATGTTCGCCTTTGGCGTCGTCGACCCGACCAAGGTCACTCGCTCGGCCCTTCAGAATGGCGCGTCGGTCGCTGGGCTGTTGCTCACCACCGAGGCCCTGATCGCCGAACCCCCCAAGAAAAAAGAAGCCGGCGGCCACGATCCCCATCACGGAGGTGGCATGGAAGGCATGGGCGGAATGGGTGGCATGGGCGGAATGGGTGGCATGGGCGGTATGGGCGGGATGATGTGATCGACGGTTGGGAACCTGCTCCGACCGCGATGAAGTTGCACACGACACACAGACAGATTCACCAGAGTTTCGAGGGAGACGCGAGATGGCCAAGGCGAAGATTCGTCCGCTTGAGGATCGGGTTGTGATTCAGCAGATCGAGGCCGAGGAGAAGACGGCGGGGGGCATTGTGCTTCCCGACACGGCCAAGGAAAAGCCGCAGCGGGGCCGGGTTCTTTCGGTTGGACCTGGCAAGTTGCTCGATTCGGGCGAGCGAGCGCCGATCGGCGTGGTCGAGGGGGACGAGGTTCTCTTCGGCAAGTACTCGGGGACCGAGATCAAGCTCGATGGCGAGGAGATCAAGATCCTTCGCGAGTCGGACATTCTGGCGAAGGTCGTCAAATAACTGATGGTGAGCGCCTGGGCCGCTCGCGAATTTCGCGAGCGGCCGTCGGCTCCGGTTTTCCCTTACATCGATCGAGGAGCGTACGTCCGTGGCAAAGCAATTGCTCTTTTCCGAGACAGCCCGCCGGAAGATGCTGGAAGGCGTCGATATTCTGGCTCGGGCGGTCGGCACGACCCTGGGCCCTACGGGTCGGAACGTCATTTTGAGCAAGTCGTTCGGCGGTCCGACCGTCACCAAGGACGGCGTGACGGTCTCCAAGGAGATCGAGCTCGGTGACCCGTTTGAAAACATGGGGGCCAAGCTCGTCAACGTGGTCGCGTCAAAGACGTCGGACGTGGCGGGCGACGGCACGACGACGGCGACGAT
Organism: Planctomycetota bacterium; assembly: GCA_021808995.1. GTDB lineage: Bacteria > Planctomycetota > Planctomycetia > Isosphaerales > Isosphaeraceae > JAKBAP01. The sequence continues at coordinate 1,251 of JAKBAP010000423.1, forward strand.
CTTGGCCCGGGCGATTTATCGCGAGGGGCTCAAGAACATCACCGCCGGCGCGAACCCCACGGCGGTTCGCCGGGGGATTGAAAAGGCCGTCGAGGCGGCCGTGGGCGAATTGGTCGGCAAGATTTCGCGCCCGGTTTCCAACAAGGAAGAGATCGCCCAGGTCGGCTCGATCTCGGCCAATAACGACCCCACCATCGGCGCGATGCTGGCGGACGCGGTCGAGCGCGTCGGCCGGGACGGCGTGATCACGGTCGAGGAAGGCAAGACCGCGACGACGACCCTGGAATTCGTCGAGGGGATGCAGTTTGACAAGGGCTATCTGAGCCCCTACTTCGTGACCAGCCCAGCGAGCATGGAGGCGGTCTTCGAGGACGCCCTGATCCTTTTGCATGAGAAAAAGATCAGCAGTCTGCGTGAGATGGTGCCGCTTCTGGAGAAGGTCGCGCAGGCGGGCAAGCCGCTGTTGATCATCGCGGAGGACGTCGAGGGGGAGGCCCTGGCGACCTTGGTGGTGAATAAACTCCGTGGCGTTCTGAACATCTGCACTGTCAAGGCACCCGGCTTTGGCGACCGCCGCAAGGCGATGCTGGGGGACATGGCCGTCCTGACCGGCGGCACGGTGATCAGCGAGGATCTAGGTCTCAAGCTGGAAAACCTCCAGCTTGCCCAGCTCGGCAAGGCCAAGCAGGTCAAGGTCAACAAGGACAGCACCACGATCATCCAGGGCGCCGGCAAGAAGGCCGAGATTCAGCGCCGGATCGAGCAGCTCCGCCGTCAGATCGAGGAGACCGAGAGCGAATACGACAAGGAAAAATACCAGGAGCGGCTGGCGAAGCTCTCCGGTGGCGTGGCCTTGATTCGCGTGGGCGCTCCGACCGAGGCCGACATGAAGCAAACCAAGGCCCGCATCGAGGACGCCCTGCACGCGACCCGGGCCGCGGCCGAGGAAGGGATCGTGCCTGGCGGCGGGACGGCCCTGATTCGCGTCATTCCGGCCGTCCAGGCGGTCCATGACACGCTCACCGGCGACGAGAAGATCGGGGCGGCCATCATTCTGCGCTCGCTCGAGGAGCCCGCGCGGCATATCGCCTCGAACTCGGGGCACGATGGCGGGGTCGTCGCCGACGACGTCAAGTCCAAGACCGGCTCGGTCGGCTTTGACGCCAACACGGGCGAATTCGTGGACATGTTCAAGGCCGGCATCGTCGACCCCACCAAGGTCACCCGGTCGGCCCTGCAAAACGCGGCCTCGATCGCCGCGCTCATGCTCACGACCGAGGCCATGATCACCAATATCAAGGACGACGAGAAGGAAGGGACCCGGATCGAGGGTTCCGTTCGTTGACCGCGAGCGGCCGGCCCGATCGGCCGATGGCGCCATCAACCGCCAGCCGATCGGGCTTGCCACCGTTTCGAGTATGAAAGAACCCGCCGTATGCTATCTTGAGGGGGACGGGTCGGGGAGTGCTCGCCCGATCGCGCGCCCAGTCGCGTGAGTGGATTGTTCCTCGAAATCGAATGAGACGCCGTGCCGATGGCCGCGACGAAACGCGATTATTACGAAGTCCTTGAGATCGGCCGCGACGCGTCCGTCGACGATCTCAAGAAAGCTTACCGGCGGATGGCGCTGAAATTTCACCCGGATCGCAACCCGGGCGACTCCGAAGCCCCCAAGCGATTCAAGGAAGCGGCGGAGGCCTACGAAGTCCTCTCGGACACCGAGAAACGCCAGCGCTATGATCGGTACGGGCACGCGGGCCTGAATGGGTCCGCGTTCCACGATTTCCGCTCGGCGGACGATATCGTTTCGGCCTTTGGCGATATCTTTGGCGGTGGGCTCTTCGGGGAGTTTTTTGGCGAGCGCAAGCGCGGGCCGCGTCCCGGCGCTGACCTGCTGATGAAGCTCGAGATCGAGCTGATCGACGCGGCCCGGGGCGCGTCGCGATCGATCGAGGTCACCCGCCAGGAATTTTGCGGCGATTGCAAGGGGAGTGGGGCCCGAAAGGGGACCACCCCCACGACCTGCAATTATTGTGGCGGCCGAGGTCAGGTCGTGCAGGCCCGTGGTTTTTTCCAGGTCGCGACGACCTGTCCGGCTTGCTCGGGCGAGGGGACACGGATCACCGACCCGTGCGGAAGCTGCCGGGGATCGGGGCGGATCGGGACGACGGCCCGGCTCCAGGTGGATGTTCCGCCGGGGGTCGAGAATGGCATGTGGCTCCAGCTCCGCGGCCAGGGGGAGCTTGGCGACCCCGGCGGCGCGCGCGGCAACCTGCGAATTCAGATCCTCGTCAAGCAGCATCCATTTTTCGAGCGTCGGCGAAACGACCTGGTTTGCGAGGTGCCGATCAGCTTTGCCCAGGCCGCCCTCGGCGGCTCGGTCGACGTTCCAACCCTGGACGGACCCGAGGACCTGGAGATCCCCCGCGGCACCCAGAGCGGCGACGTGCTCCGGATCAAGGGACGAGGCATGCCCGATATCGGCGGCCGCGGCCGGGGTGACGAGCTTGTCGAGGTCTTTGTCGAAACTCCTCGTCATCTCACCCCCCGGCAGGAAGAGTTGCTCCGCGAATTCGCGGAGATCGAACACCTGCAGGTCAGCCCCAAGCGAAAGAGCTTCTTCGAGAAACTGCGTGATTACTTCACCGAGGAGGTCGAGCCCGAGGGTTCCACCGAGGAATCCTGACCGATGAGGGGGCCGCGCGGAACCCTGTCCGCCATCCTCGACCCCTCCCTGGACTTCACCAATCATGAATCAATCAGACCAAGACAATCTCGACCCCACGTCATCGGACTCTCGATCCCACCGCGGGTCGGGCTCGGAATCGCCCGCCGATCAGGGGGGCGAGTCGGAGTGGCGGAGCGAACGCCCCGATGAGTCGGCCTCCCTGCGCAAGGAGCTCGACGAATCGCGCGAGCAGGTGCTCCGCGTCCGCGCTGAGTTCGCCAATTATCAAAAGCGGGCCAAGCAACAGGCCGACGTCGATCGCGCCTACGCCGTCGGCTCGCTGGCCCGAGACCTGCTCGACCCGATCGACAACTTCGAGCGCGCGATCGAGGCCCTCAGAGCCGCGGGGGCCGAAAACGTCGTCTCGGGGCTCGACATGGTCCGCAGGCAGACCCTTGAGGTGCTAGCCAAGCACGGCGTCGAGCCCATCCCCGCCCAGGGCCAGCCGTTCGACCCGAATCTTCACGACGCCATCCTTCAGCAACCGTCCGCGGACCACCCCGAGGGAACCGTCGTGGCCGAATACGGCAAGGGATACCGCATCAAGGACAGGGTTCTCAGACCGAGCAAGGTCGCCGTGTCGATCAAGGCGAATACCAGCGAAGGGGTCTGACATGCCAACGTACGATTACATCTGCGATTCCTGCGGGCACGAATTCGAG
>JAKBAP010000424.1 GCA_021808995.1 Planctomycetota bacterium
GGAGATTCGCGAGAACCATGGCCTTCTCGACGTTGGGGATGTGCAGCACCAGCTTGCCAGAGCCCAGCATCATCCACTCGAGAACGTCGGGAATCTCCTTGTCGAATTTGAGATTCATGGTCGGATACCGCTTGAGATCCGAGAGCGGTCCATGGTGGTGGAGGATCTCATTGGGCAAGACCTCCCAGTAGTCGAGCCATCGCGTGACCCAGATCACCCCGAACACGAGCAACAAGGTCAGGAAGACCATCAGATAAAAGCCCCGGCTGGCGACGGCGTAGATCGTGCCGAACAGGGCGTGGATCGGCCGGAGCAGATCAAAGTGAAAAAACGCGCCAACCCAGAGCAGGAAAAAGATCAGGAACAAGATCCCCATCACCACCGCCAGGATGGTGAAACGTGGGAAATCGAGGGCCATGACTAAAAGGTTGAACGCGAGCATGGCCAGAAACAGCATCGCGAGCAAATTTTGAGGACTGCGGAAGCGATCGACCTTGGAGATACCCGCCGGTGGCTCGTCGAGGCCGACTGAGTCCTTGGGCAGTTGGCTCGGGGCGACCGCCCTGGCGAGCGGCTTGGTGGGGTCGTGAGTGCGATCATCGATCATCCACATCCCGAAATAACAGATCAACGCGACGATCGCCGTGGGATAAAGAAAGATCACCTTGGGCCACATGAAGATCTTGATCCCCTTCTCGCGGTTCACGATCGGGGTCGCGGGGCCGGTTGACGGAGATGGCTTGGCGTTGGTCGACATAATTCTCTCGGACTCCAGGCTCGAGTGGACAGGCCAGGTTCAGGATTCATCGGCCTCGAAAGGTTTCGCGTTCGAAGCCCGCGCCGGGGGAAGTTGAACGGTTATCGTAACGCCCCCCATGGCGTGGGTAAAGTGCCCGCAACCACGGGAATTGCCCCGATCACCACGACCCACGATCGGGTCCCATCATCCCCGCGATGGGAAGATGTTCGCTCGAGACAAGGAAACCTTAAGGCCACGCTCACCCCGCGTGGTCGCCCATTTCGACGGCGGCCGACGACCGGTTACACTCGCATGAACGTCAAGGACGCGCGGATTGACGCGCGTCGACGTCTCCGAAACGGGACGGATATTGGCCTCACTCGGAAAGCGTCATGAAATACGTTCGATTGGGAATGACGGGCCTCAAGATCTCTCGGTTGACGCTCGGCTGCATGAGCTACGGGACGCCCGGGCGCGGATTTCACGCCTGGACCCTTGAGGAAGATCAGGGCCGGCCGTTCATTCAGCGCGCCCTGGAGATCGGGATCAATTGTTTCGACACCGCCAATGTCTATTCCGACGGCACCAGCGAAGAGATCCTGGGGCGGGCGATTCGCGATTTCGCGCGCAGGGACGAAGTCGTGATCGCGACCAAGGTCTTCAACCGGATGCGCCCCGAGCCCAACGGCCAGGGGCTCTCCCGAAAAGCCATCATGACCGAGATCGACGCCAGCCTGCGACGGCTGGGCACCGACTACGTCGATCTCTACCAGATCCACCGATTCGATCACGAGACGCCGATCGAGGAGACACTCGAGGCCCTTCACGACGTCGTCAAGGCCGGGAAGGCGCGTTATCTGGGAGCGTCATCGATGTACGCATGGGAGTTTTGCCAGGCCCTTCATCTCGCCGATCACCATGGCTGGACGCGGTTTGTCTCGATGCAAAATCACTACAACCTGCTCTATCGCGAGGAAGAACGCGAGATGATCGGACTCTGCGCCCACGAAGGCGTCGGAGTGATTCCCTGGAGCCCCCTGGCGCGGGGACGACTGGCCCGGCCATGGGACCAGAAAGGGAGCACCGAGCGCGCGGCCACCGATGAATTCGGCAAGACGCTTTACGCACGGACCGAGGCCGCCGATCACGCGGTCGTCGATCGCCTGGGCGAGGTCGCGACGGCACGAGGACTCCCCAGGGCTCAGGTGGCCCTCGCCTGGCTCCTCTCGAAGCCGGCCGTCACCTCGCCAATCGTCGGCGCGACCAAGCCACACCACCTTGAGGATGCCGCGGCCGCGCTCGATCTGACTCTCGATCACGAGGAAATCGCGAAACTCGAGGAACCCTACGTCCCCCATCCGGTGCTTGGCTTCGCGTGAACCCACGCGCCCACGTCCGCCGAGCTGGACCGGATCGACCGCCTGAAACTAGGGTCGAGGCACGCGCGAAAAAAAACCCGGCCCCCACCGAGGGGGCCGGGCACAGCCAGGGAGAACGACGCTTGCTCGTGATCCGTTATGAGTAACCCAAGTACTGTTGTATCGAGGTTTTGTAAACCGTTCCAAGTTCCTGCGTTCACGAAAGATAACTAACGCATTTCACATGCCAAGAGCTCAAATGATCGCCGACAATGAACGATTTGATTGCCCTAACTCAATATCTCGCGGAGAGATGCAATTTTATGGCATGGTCGTTGAAAGAGCGGGATCCGGGGCTTGAGTTTTCTGATCGCCCAAGCTTTAGGCAATCATGTCGATGATTGTGGCTTTTCTCAACGATCGCCAGGATGGGGTCGGCCGCCGGGTCGCCGGGGCTGGATTCGTGCCTGTTCGCCGTCAAGGTCGCGCTGCGTGGCATGGATCTCGCGAGTAGAATCCATTGGTTCAGGCCACGTTTGCGGTCGCGAGTCAGGGAGAGACGGCCGATGAATAATACAGACGAGTCGACCGTGGCGATCAGGGCCATTGTCGCCCCACGGAAATCCGCTCTCAAACGCGAATCAGGCTACCCTGTCGCCAAGCTTTACGAAGCTTGGATAAGATGGAGGTTCTGAGAGGCGTGGTGGTGGTAGCTGGCTTTCTTCGCGTCTCGTCGAGAGGGAGCTCGGTGAACGAGAAAGGACTTCGCCCCGATGAAGGTATTTTTGCTCGGGTTGGATGGTGCGACGTGGGACGTACTTGATCCCTTGATCGAGCAGGGTTGCATGCCGAACCTGGCTCGACTGCGTGACGAGGGGGTATCGGGAGCGCTTCGATCGGTGTTTCCGCCGCTTTCGCCGGTGGCGTGGACCGGCCTGATGACGGGCAAGAATTCCGGCAAGCACGGGGTGTTTGAGTTTTTGGAGCATGGGCATGATCCGCTGTCGGGGCGAGTGAATTCGTCGCGCGCGATCCAGTCCAAGCTGATCTGGGAGATCGCGGCTCGCCACGGCAAGAAGACGGTCGCCGGTGGTATTCCCCTTTCGTATCCCTGCCGGCCGGCGAGCCGGTTTCCGGGTTTTTTCCTGGGAGACTTCCTGAGCCCGGCGAACGCGAGCGATTTTTCCAGCGATCCGGCCTTGTTCGCCGAGCTTGAGCGTGAAGTCGGTCCTTATCGGCCCTGGGCGACCGCGATTCACGACGGTGGCAACGAAGCGGGAGTGCTCGACGATTTGCAGTCGTTCCTCGAGCAACACCTGGCGACGGTGCGATTCCTGATGAATCGCTGCGACTGGGATCTGTTTCTCTTTGACCTGATGGCGACCGACCGGATCCAGCACGAGCTCTGGCACGTCTGGGACCTGACGCACGCGGCCGCCCGTGGGCGCGAGCGCGAGCTGGCGGCCTTGCGTCCGCGGCTGCTCGATTTCTGGCGAACCCTCGACCGCGAAATCGGCGAGATCGAGGCTTCGCTCCCCAGTGACGCCGCCCTGCTCTTGATCAGCGACCATGGCTTTGGCCCGATCGAGCACTACGTCAATTTCAACGTCTGGCTGCTGGAGCAGGGCTTCCTCGCCCTCCAGGATTCGTTCTATGTCAAGCAAAAGCACTGGTTCCACCGCCGCGGCGTCACGCCCGAGTGGATCTATGGGGTCATGAGCAAACTGGGCCTGGGCAGCCACCGCGTAAGCCGGTTCCGCGGCAATCAGGAGAGCCTGGCGGACCGCCTGGCCGAGTCGCTGTTTCTCTCGCGCAGGCACATCGATTGGTCGCGCACCCGGGTTTACTCGCAGGGGAATTTTGGCCAGATTTTCTTGAACCTGAAAGGACGCCAGCCCCACGGCTGCGTCGCCCCCGAGGATGCCCGGGCGCTCTTGCTCGACGTGAAGGCCGCCCTGCTCGAAATCCCCCATCCCGAGACCGGCGAGCCGCTGGTCGAGCAGGTCCTCGAGCGCGAGGACCTTTATGATGGCCCGTATTCCGAGCTTTCACCCGATCTGACGGTGGTGCTCAAGGACTGGCGGTATCGCACGATCGGTCTGCACGACTTCACCACGAGCAAGGTCATCTCGCCGGCCTTTGGCCCGACCGGTGACCACCGGCTCGATGGCGTCTTGATCGCCTCCGGCCCCGCCTTTCGCTCCGGCGAGACGATTCGCGAGGCCGAGCTGATCGACATGGCCCCCACGATCTTGCGCCTACTCGGGGTTCCGGTCCCCGCCGACATGGATGGTCGGGTGCTGGTCGAGGCTCTCGATGCCGGCCACGCGATCCCGGTCGAGACGATCCTCGAGCCCGCCCTGGCGGCCGTTCCCGCTCGGAAACCCCTCGATTCCGCGTATACCGCCGACGAGGACGCGGAGATTCAGCGTCGATTGGCGGATTTGGGGTATCTGTGACCCGCCGTGATTTGCTGTCTTATCCGCCGCTTGCCAGCCCCAGCGAGTCACGGTTGAGCGCGACGTGGCAGAGCGCGATCGC
>JAKBAP010000030.1 GCA_021808995.1 Planctomycetota bacterium
GGTGGACGAGTCGTGGTATCCGGCCAACCAGAACAACCCCATGGTTCAGGCGCACCAGAATTTTTCACAACATGCTCGGTTGTTGCCCTATATGGAGCAACAGCCCGCCTACAACGCCCTCAATATGTTGTTTGGTGCCCGATGGAGCGATGGCATCGGTGGGGCTGACTCGAATCCCCCGGACATCAGCGCCGCTGGCGGATCGTACAGCATGGTCCAGTACACCGTTCTTGTCATGCAGATCTCATCATTTCTTTGCCCTTCGGACAACGGTCGCGGCGCATCGGGTCAGTTTCAGATGCTCACCGGCCCCGCCACTGTGGGATCGAGCAGTTACGCCTCCAACGTCGGCCTGAACCGGCGAATCAACGGCGTCACCGCCGGGGGCAACCCCGACTCGGGCAACTGGGTCATGAACGGACCAGGATACGTCCTCACGAGCTGGGATGGTGCCATCGGCTCGCGCCAGGTCAGCATCAACACCTTCACCGACGGCACCAGCAACACCGCCATCTTCAGCGAGTGGGTACGCGGACCCGGTGCCTTCCCTGGAAAAAATGGCCTGGGCATGACCTATCTTCTGGGCGCGAATTCCGACGCCTACCCGACCGATTATCAATTCGCCCAGGCCTGCCAATCGGCTCAGATCACGACCGCTAACCAAAGCTGGGGTTGGAAGGGCGAGTGGTGGGCCTACGGCGGCACCATGATCTATTCGCATACGAATATGCCGAACCGCTATTCCTGCGATTACAACGACCAGCGCGAGGACAGCCGCGCCACCATCACGCTCATCAACGCCACTTCAAACCACCCTGGCGGCGTGAATGTGCTGTTCATGGACGGCTCGGTCCACTTCATCAAGAATAGCGTCAGTTACTTGGCCTGGTATGCCCTGGCCACTCCCGACAATGGCGAGGTGCTCAGCGCGGATCAATATTGATCCGCTCCCGCGAGCGTTCTAAAACCAGCGAGGTCCTTTCAGATCCTCCGGGATGTGTTAGGATCTCGCTGGTTCTTGAGTTTCTTTCCCTGGCGAGTTTGAATCAGGGACCGCGGACCCACGTGGACGATCAGGAACTCGATCATGTCGCGGTTCTGGGGTTTCTATTCCTTGATCTTGGTCGTGCTCCTGGCCGCGACGGCCTGGAATGTCACCCGCTCGGACGCCCTTGCCGAGTCTCGACACGCGATCGGGCTGGGCGACCTTGAGACGGCGCTCGCCCGAGCCCTCGATCACCTCGATCGCCAGCCCTGGAGTCGCGAGGCCGCCCTGGTCGCGGCCCGATCCCTGAGCCGGCTCGATCGCTCGGAAGCGGCCGAGCCTTATTACCAGCGGGCCCGTCCCCTTTCAGTCGCCGATCTTCAGCTTCGCGCGTATGCCATGGTGCGTGGGCCGCACCCGGAGCAGGCGCTCGATGCCTATCACGAGATCCTCGCCCAATCGCCCGACAATCTCACGGCACTCAGGCGCCTGGCCGCGGTGTTGCTCGCGCGGAAGGATTCCAACGCCCTGCTCGATCTCGCGGCCCGACTCGACGGCGTGAACGATGGCGCGGTCCTGGCCGCCACGATTCGCGGCGTCGTCCACCATAACGACAAAAACCGCGAGCAAGCGTGCGCTGATTTCGAGCAAGTCCTCAAGCTCGACCCCCAGCTCAAGCAGACGCCTCTTGCTCGTGGGCTGTTTTACAACCATCTCGCGGAGGATCTGGTCTCGAGCGGGCGGGCCGACGACGCCAGTGACTACCTTGAGAGAGCCATCGAGACAGCCCCCGATCCCTCGCTCTTGAACTGGCTGGGGCATATCGCGGTTCTCAAGGGGGCTTTCGACGAGGCCGAGCGTCATTTCCGCCGCGCCCTGGAGCTTGATCCCTGGCTGATCGCCGCGATGATCAATCTGGCCAAGGTCGAGATTCAGCGAAAACAGCCGGAAAAGGCCCTCCATTCCCTCGACCAGGCGCGTGCCATCGCCCCCCGGTCTTATGGCGTGCTTTACAACCTGGCGACCGTCTATCGCCAGCTTGGTCGGACGGCCGAGGCCGATCAGATTCAGGAGTCAATCCGCGATTTGCGCGAGGACGCGACGGCTCACGATCAAAACACTCCCTGGCCTGGCTACGCTCTCTGACGATCAGGGCTTGGGCTGATCGTGGGTCGCCGGGGCGGCGTGGGTCTCATGAAGATTGGCGAGCCCAATCCGCCCCTTGCGCCTGTAATAGTCGGCCATGATCCGGTTGATCCCAGGATGATCCGGCTGTTCGTGGAGCACCAGATTCGCCCATTCGACGGCCTCCTGTTCGTGGCCGTGCTCCATCAGCCACTGGGCCGCCTGAGCGCGCAGGCCCAGGTCCGTGGGATTGTGACGAAGCTCGAGCGACACGCGCCCGAACCAGGCCTGGTCTTCCTTGATTTTCTCCATGACCTTTCGTTCGTCGTCGGCTTCGCGGCGTCGACCGAGCCCTGTCAGCACGATCATCCGTTGATAGCGAATGCCGATGTCGAAGGGATCGGCCGCGACGGCGAGGTCAAGATAGGAGATGGCACGTTCGAATTGCCCGCGTCGCGTCTCGACGGTCGCCCGGGCCGCCAGCACCTCCGGGTCGCGAGCCGCTCTCGCCAGCGCCCGGTCAATGAGCCGACCCGCCTGATCCAGATCCCCGAGCTCAAGGGCGTTTTGCCCGGCCCCGAGCAGTCCGGTCGGATCATCGGGGCGGCTCTCAAGATATCTTTCATAATGGACCGTCGCTTCTTGAAATCGCTGATTCAGCCGCAATTGCTCGGCCAGGCCGAGCCGGGCCGACGGAAGCCCAGGATCACGGTCAAGGGCCGCCTTGTAACGATCAATGACCACCTCCGGGCGGGCGCTCAGACGCAGATCAACCTCGGCTCGCGAAAGGAGCGGCCGCGGGTCGGTGGGTGCGATCCGGGCCCATTCGTCGAGCACCTGGGCGGCTTCTTCCAGGCGAAACTCCCCGAGATAGAGCCGCGCGAGAGCCTCGGCCGCCTCGGGGTCGCCGTCGGGAGTGGTCGTGATCGCCTGCTTCAGGATCGACTCGGCTTCGCGCTTGCGGCCGCCCCGGGCCAGGAACAGCCCCCAGGCGCGGTCGAATTCGGGCCCGGAATAGCCGAGCGCCCGGGCTTGATTCAGTTCGCGATCGACGGTCGCGAGATCGTTCCGCGACCAGGCCAGCCGGGCGGTCAAGAAATGGGCCTCGGGCGATCCAGGCTCGGCCCCGAGCCAGCGGTCGAGCTCGAGGCGGGCCAGATCCAGGCGCTGGTTCGCGATGGCGTCGATCACCCGCCGCCGGCGCAGGGCTCGGTCGTGGTCTCGCTTGAGCCAGAGCCCGGCCAGCGTCAGAGTCAGCGCGGCCAGGATCAAGCCGCCGGTTAGCCAGCCGCGACTTCGCGATCCTTGACGGAACGTGGCCAATATCGACAGTTTCACGACCCGGCTCCGCGGCATTCTCACTTTGAGGATCAGAACCTCGAACATGGCGTTTTTCGCCGAATCGCACAAGGGCCAGGGGTTTCGCCTCTTGGCAAATCGGGAACTGGCGCTGAAGATTAACGCCGTGACGCCACGATCAACGCGAATTCGCGACGGGATCCTTGGCATCCTGGTCGCCCTGGTGCTTGCCGCGGGTTTGGGAGCGTTTGTCTTCCGGAGCCTGAGCGCCGCCACGCCCACGCTCGAGGCCGTTCGTGCCCAGGCACGGGGAAAGCACTTCGCGGCGGCCCGGGAGATCCTGGCGCGCTATCTGGAGGGTCATCCCACGAGCAGCGTGGGTCATTTGTTGATGGGGCAGCTCGCGACCGAGCCGGCGGACCCCTTGCCGGAGCTCGCGCTTGCCCATCTGGATCGGGTCCGTCCCGATGGCCGGCGCGAGGCTGCCTCGGTCGCGTTTCTCAAGGGAAAGGCCCAATACCAGAGAAAACGCTACGACCTGGCCGAGGACGCCTGGAACGAGGCCCTCCGCATCGATCCCCTGGTCCCGGAGGCTGGCTGGGCCTTGCTCGATTTGCTCGACCTCGAGGGGCGATCGGAGGACGCCCATCGCCTGGGCATGAAACTCCATGCGAACGAGCCCGATCCGCGTGACCAGGCGCGGCTCCTGCTCGAGATGTCGCGGATCGACGTCGACAAGGTCGCCCCTGGCTCGCTGGTTCAGATCTTTCAGCCGCTTCACGAGACCGTCCCCGATTCGCTCCAGCCCGCCTTGATCCTGGGCCTGGCCCTGGTGCATGACAGCCGGCCCATGGAGGGCCTGGCCGTGCTCAAGGACGCGCTCTCGCGTCACCCGGATTCGCCGCTGGCCTGGGAAGCCTGGCTCGAGGGCCTCTACGACGGCCACGAATTCGCCGAGCTGGCGACCGAGTACAAGCGCCTGCCCGCGCGGTTCCGCGAGGACCCTCGGTTTCTCAAGATCGAGGGCCTGACGGCGGAAAACGAGAAGGACTGGCCGCGCGCGATCGCCGCCTATCGCCGGGCCCACGCGCGCGAGCCCCATGACGGCGTCCTCGGCTATCGGTTGAGGCAGGCGCTCTGGTTGGCGGGCGACAAGAAGGAGGCGGAACGGATGACCCGAGAATTCGCCGATTTCCAGGCTTCGTTCAAGGCGCTCCGGCCGGTCTATGAAGAGGCTTTCAAGGACCCCACGCTGGGCGTGGCCGATCATGCCGAGCTTTATCAGAAGCTGGCCGATCTTCGGGAAAAGATGGGCCGGCTCGACGAGGCCCGCGCCTGGCACCAGCTCGTGCTCCGAGATTCACCCGACGACCCGGTCAGCATGGCCGCCCTGGAGCGCCTCAAGTAAAATGGTCGAGTCTCAAGCGGCTCATGATCCCGGTCTTGTCGTTTTCCGTGTAGCATCCGCCTTATGACCACCGCGCCTGATCTCGCCCCGAACGTGTCGCGACAACCGGAGCCGAACCACCCCCGGCTCGCGCGGCGGGGTGCGCCGGTCGCCGTTCGCGGACTCGCCGTTTCGCTCTTGATCGGGCTGGTGGGGTTCAATGGTTGGTGGTTCGCTCGCGAGCGGCACCCCGTCCCCACGCTTGAGACCGCCCAGCACGCGCTCGGCCAAGGCCACTTCGCGGAAGCGGAACGTCTGCTCCGGGAGCGCCTGCGGACGCGACCGCGAGACGCGACGGCGATGGTCGCCTTGGCCCGAGCCAGGGCCGGGCTGAACGACCTTTTGGGCTGCGCCAGGATTCTCCGGCGGGTCCCCGACTGGTCTGGCCAGCGCCCGGAGGCGCTTTACCGGGCAGGTCAGTCGTTTTTCCAGGTCGACCACGCCCGAGAGGCCGAGGCATGCTGGCTCGAGCTGATTCATGAGGACCCGCTGCACCCCGTCATGCCCGAGCTTTACACCGACGCTTGTAGTGAGCTCCTCAAGCTCTACGCGGTCGAGGATCGCTGGCAAGACGCCTTTCCCGTGATCTGGTCGGCCTATGACCGGACCTCGGGCGTGGATCAACTGGGCTGGCTTGTCTCCCGGATGCGGCCCGAGCTCGAACGGGTCTCGCACCTTGAGGCGAGGACCCACCTCATTCGCTATCTCGCCGCCGACCCCGATGACATCGAGGCGAGGAGGGCTCTTGCCAAGGCTGAACTGGCCCTTGGGCACCGGCCAGAAGCCGAGGCCCAGTTCCTCGAATGCCGCAAGCGCGATCCCGAGCAAGTCCGCGTCTGGCGAGACTTTCTGACCATGCTCCTGGAACAAGGGGACCAGGAACGACTTGTCGATCTGCTCGATCACCCCCCTCGTTCGGCCGATCTCGAGCCCGAGACCTGGTTTTTCCGGGGGATGATGGCGGAAAAGCAAGGCGAATGGGCCCAGGCCAAGGCGCGATTCCAGAAAGCGATCGAGCTGCACCCCTTCACGCCAAAGTATTACTTTCGCCTGGCCGCGGTCGAGAATCGGCTGGGGGAGCATGCCTCGGCGGCCATCCATCGCAAGCGGACCCAGCAAATGAACGACGCTCGCGCCCAGCTCGCGAGCGCTTACAACGACTTTCTGGCCTCGCAGGCCCCAGAGGCGACCCCGAAACGCCCCGTCCGCGCCACGGCCGCTCGCCGACTGGGCTCGATCTGCGAGACCCTCGGCTGGGCGCGCGCGGCCCAGGCCTGGAATCGACTCGCCGTCGAGCTGTAAGGGGCCATAGGCCCTCTCGCGGCCCGCCACGGACAATTCATCCAGTTCCCAAAAAAAGATGGAACCCAAGCGCCCCCGCGCGTCATTATCCCCTGAAAGACGGGGCGCGAGGGAGACGGAACGACGGAGCACAATCCCGATGACGAGGCAAGGCGCTGGCCTGAGACAGCTTCAGACGCTCTTTAGCATCGGAGTGACGCGGAACCTGACGGACGGGCAGCTTCTGGAGCGGTTCGCCGGCGAAACCGGCGAATCGGCCCAGGCGGCGTTCGCGGTCCTGGTCGAGCGGCACGGTCCGATGGTCCTTCGCGTTTGCCGGAGCGTGCTTGACGACCCTCACGACGCCGAGGACGTCTTTCAGGCGACGTTCCTGATCCTGCTTCGCAAGGCGGGCGGGCTCTGGGCGCGAGATTCACTTGGGCCGTGGTTGTTTCAGGTTGCCCGGCGAACGGCGCTCCACGCTCGTTCCAAGGCGGCCAGGCGGAAGAAACACGAACGAATCGCCGCCAGTCTCGCACCCGAGAGCCATCTTGAGATTCACGACGAGCTCGGGCACATCCTCCATGAAGAGATCGCCCGGCTTCCGGAGCGTTTCCGGTCGCCGGTGATCCTGTGCGACCTTGAGGGACGTTCACTCCAGCAAGCGGCGCGGCATCTGGGCCTGCCGATCGGCACCGTCAAGAGCCGGCTTTCGCGCGGGCGAGAGCGGCTCAAGGCGAGCCTGGTTCGCCGGGGCCTGGCGCGCGAGCCCGGCTTGCCGCGGATCCTGGTGCCGCCGGCCCTGATTGAATCCACGATCCGGGCGATAATCCATCATTCAACCATGAAGTCGCTCGCTGGCGGCTCGGCCGCCGTGCTGGCCCGAGGAGTTCTCATTGCCATGTCGATCAATCAGGTTCTCAAGGTCGCGGCCGTCATGACGGCGCTGGGCGCGGGGGCTGCCGGCGTTGGGCGGTTCGTCCCCTTCGGAGCGGCCGGCGAACAGCGGCAAGACGGCCCCGCGAAAGCGAGCGATGTACGCACGGCCAATGCGCCTGCGGACCAGACGCCCCCCGAGGCCGATGGCCCTCCCTCGTTCGCGGCCGTCGAGCCGACCGTGCTCACCGAGCAGCTCGCCGTGGACGGCTCTGTCGAGGCCGGGCGATTGGCCGATCTCTACAGCCACGTCCACTACCCGACGCACATCTCGAGGCTCGTTCCCGAGGGAACTCAGGTCAAAAAAGGAGACTTTCTCTGCGATCTCGACTCGGCCTCGCTCAAGGACGAGCTCACGAACCAGACGATCACTGTACGAGCGGCGAGGGCCTCCCACTCAAACGCCAAAAACGAGCGCGAAATCGCGGAGATCTCGCTGGCGGAATACGAGAAGGGAAGCTTGCCCGCCGAGCGTAAGACCCTCGAGCGCGGCATGGAAAAACTGCAACGGAAGCTCAAGAGCGATCAAGCGTGGCTTGACCGAACGTCGTCGGTTCAGAAACAGGCCCAGAAGAACGTCGATTCAATCGCGTCCCCTTCGGAGCTAGACGCCTTGCTCGCCACCGAAGCCCGGATCGAGGAGGCTCGGCTGAAGATCGAGAATGACGAGGCCGAGATCGAACAGATCAAGATCAAGAAAGAGCAACTCGAGAAATACACGGCCCCCAAGACGATCAAGGCGCTCAAGATCGCACTCGAGGAGAAGCATTCGGTCGAGCTTGCCAAGCAGGCTGCTTGGGAACTCGAGCAAGCTAAGGTGCGAAAACTCGAACGCGACATCGCGGCCTGCCACCTCGTCGCGCCCATTGAGGGAATCGCGATCCATGCGAACGACCCCCGGTCAGAACAGGTGAATATCGAGGAAGGCGCCACGGTTCGCTATCGGCAAAAGATCGTCACCGTGTTTGACATCCAAAAGACGCCGCCGCGGATCGACGTCAAGGTCAGAGAGGTCGAGGTCAGTCGAGTCCGGCCAGGGCAATCCGTTCAGGTGGCCGTGAAGTTTCCGGCGGGCAATCATTGGGTGATGGGTCGGATTGTCGAAGTCGCGCCGCTGCCCGATCCCTACATGAGCGCGGAGCGGCACGAGAAGCTTTACACGACCAAAGTCAGGCTCGACGAACCGCTCCCTACCGCGCGGCCGGGCATGAGGGCGGAGGTTTCAATCGCGCTCTGGAACGAAAAAGTCATCGCGGTTCCCAGAGCGTCCGTGGATCGCGTGAAAGGAGCTCATCCCCGTTATCGAGTCGCCGTGAAAAAGCCCGACGGCGGCCTGGAGTGGCGAACCGTGACTCCGGGCAAGGTCGGCACGAGCGTCGTCGAGATCAAGGAAGGGCTCAAGAGCGGCGAGTCGGTCCTCGCCAATTTGCACACCGTCGCGACCGACAACCTCGGAGTACCCACGGGGAGAGTCCATGTTCACGTGTCGAAAGAGTTCCCCCCACCCGGACAGACGCTGGAACTTCCCCACGAAAAGCCAGCCGGCCCGATCCAGTGATGACTGCCCTCCGCGCTACCGCCCGACTGGCGGGCTCTTGGCACAGCGAAAGCCGACGTGCGACGTGCCGGTGTCGGGGCTGCCGCCGTGGCGGGCGCTCGGGCGATAGCGCGAGCAATAATCGTCATTGCACAGGAACGACCCACCGCGCTGCACCCGTAATGGCGCGTAAGGGCGCGTCGGATCGTCGCTCCGCGCGGGGCCAGAGGGGTTGACAACCGTGCCGGCCGAGGCGCGGCGGGCGTAAAGGTCGCGCTCGTACCAGTCAGAGCACCATTCCCAGACGTTCCCCGCCATGTCATACAGCCCCAAACTGTTGGGCGGAAACGACTTGACCGGGCTGGTTCGCTCGAATCCGTCGCTGGCGCTATTGCGACTGGGGAACTCGCCCTGCCAGATATTGGCGGGGGTATTCTTGTCGCTGGGGGGTTCGCTGCCCCAGGTATAGGGTTCCTTGTCGAGTGTCCCCTTGGCCGCCCGTTCCCATTCGGCCTCGGTGGGCAGCCGCTTGCCGGCCCATCGGGCGTAGGCGACGGCGTCGTCCCATGAAACCTGGACCACCGGGTGGTCGTCGCGCCCGTGGAGATCGCTGCCCGGCCCCTCGGGTGCTCGCCAGCTCGCGCCTGGGGTCCAGACCCACCACTGTGAGAGGTCGTTCAGGTCGACCTGGCCGGCGGGGGGCTTGAAGACTAGCGAGCCCGCCACGAGCATTTCGGGGGGTGGTGGTGGGGTACCGGGAGGGGTTTGGCTCATGATTTCGTCGAGCGAGGGGGGCGTTTCGGCGGTCGTCACATAGTGGGTGGCCTGGACGAAGGCGCGAAATTCGGCGTTGGTGACTTCGTGGTCGTCGATCCAGAATCCGTCGACCTTCACCCGATGGGCGGGGCGTTCGTCGGGCCAGGCCTGGGGCGAATCGGTCCCCATCGTGAACTCGCCACCGGGCACCCAGCGCATTCCTTCAGGAGCGTTCGTAGGGTGAACGGCCGCGCGGCGGCCCGAGGCGTAACCCACCGCCAGGCCCAGAGCCACGAACGCGACGGCCTGGGCCAATCGCCAGCGCCAGGATCGACGAACGGCAACGAGGGGTTTCTCCGAGGTCGGTTTCATGGCTCTGATTTTATCCCGGCCGCCCGCGATTGACCATCAGCGTGGGTCGGGGTCTTTTGTCCGGGCCGGCTCGAGCACGACGACGGTGTCGATCGGCTCGCGGAGCGACGCCGGTAGCTCAAGGACAAGTCCCCTGGTCGACTTGCTTAGCTTAAGGGGCGTCTTTCGATCGAGCAATCGGGGCAACCAGGGGGTCTTGGGGTCGAAAATCACCGGCCGATCGTCGCGCGGGGCAAGGATGTGCAGGAAGATTTCGCGGGGATGATCGGCCGGCCCCTTGGCCGTCGAGACGCCCCAGGGCTGGGGCGGGATCGGGCCCTTGCGCGTACCGTAAATCGATTCGCCGTGCGAGCCCAGCCATTGGCCCATCTCGTGCAGGCGCTGTGAGAATTCGCCACTGATCGCGCCGTCGGGTCGCGGGCCGATGTTGAGCAGTAAATCCGCGTCCCGGCCCGCCGCGCTCACGAGGGCGGTCACGAGCTCGGACGCGGATTTGTATTTCTCGTCCCCCGCGTTATAGCCCCAGGATTCGTTGATCGTCAGGCAGGTTTCCAGGGGTAGGCCGGCGACGGGCCTGGCCTTGTTGAAGCCCGCCTGATTGTCGCCCGGCAGGTCTTGCTCGAACATCTGGAAGTCCTCGCCAGGGAATGGCGCGACGTGATGGTTGTTGCCTACCAGGGCACCTGGCTGGAGCTCATGAATCATGCGGTAGGTTCCCGCCAGATCCCAATCGGCGTCGGGCCGGTCCCACCAGCCGTCAAACCAGACGCCGCCGATCGGGCCGTAATTCGCGCAGAGCTCGCGCACCTGCCCCTGGTAATAGGCGACGTAACGTTTCCAATCTCCCTTGAGCATTCGGCCCGAGGAATGGCCCGTCTTTCCCAGGGGAGCATAGTCGGGATGCCGCCAGTCAAGCAGTGAATAGTAAAAGAACAGTTTGATATTCTGTTTCCGACATTCCTCGGCGATCACTCGCATGGGGTCGGCGTGGTAGGGAGTGGCGTCGACGATGTCGTATTCGGTGAGGTTGCTCGCGAACATGCAGAAGCCGTCGTGATGCTTGGCGGTGATGGTGAGATAGCGAGCGCCCGCGTCCTTGGCGAGGGCGACCCAGGCCGCGCCGTCGAACCGGGTCGGGTTGAAGCGCGGGGGAAGCTTGGCGTATTCCGTGATCGGGAGCTTGTCGCGATCCATGACCCATTCACCCTTTTCCAGGAGCGAATAGACGCCCCAGTGAATGAAGAGGCCGAACTTGGCGTCCTGAAACCACGCCCGGGCGGTCTGGTTGGCCTGGGCGTCGCGGGTGAGGGCGCTCTGGGCGCGCGCCTGGGGGGCCGTGAACAGGATCAGGGCGGCGAGCCAGGTCTGGATCGAGCGCTCGCGAGAGGTCGGGCCGCGCATGGTTGGAGGATCCTTGGACGAGACGGGGATGCCTTTGGAAAGAGCCGGTCCTGGGGTACGATGCCGGGATGGTGGTCCGGCTGTCAAGCGGAGGCTCTTGCGTGGTCGCGTCCGAGAGGCGACGATGCCGAGGGTGTGAGCGTGGTGTTGCTTGGGTTGTCGAGAGTTGCCCGTGAAGCCTGCCGAGACCTCCGACCAAATGGCGACGCGGCGTGTCCTTGAGGGATGGGACCACCTCAAGCTTCAGCGACCGGTCGCGGCGTGGGCCGCCTTTCAGCGGGCGATGGTCATCGATCCCGAATCGCGAGCGGCCGCCCGGGCCGTCGAGACGCTCGAGCGCGCCGCCGACCTGCCCGCGGCGGCCCGGGCGGCGTACCGATTCCGCGCGATCGCCGGGGCGACGTCCCCTCCAATCCTCGACCTCGATCAGGCCGCCGATCACTACGGACGCCTGGCGGCCCAAAACCCCTCCGACCCCAACCTCTGGTACAACCGCGCTCTTTGCCTGGCCTGGACTGGGGTGAATCGCGAGGCGATCACTTGCCTGGAGCGCGTGGTCGAGCTCGAGGCCGGCGTGAATCCGGAATCGGCGTCGGCCGCCTGGCTTTTGGCCGAGGTGCTGCGGCAAGGGGCTGGCGCGGAGACGCTGGCCGACGACCTTCAATACTCGCTGACCATCCCCTGGAGAGACGACCAGACCCAGAGGCTCTCGAGTGAGTTCCCGGAGATCGAGCCCGCGCCGATTCCGAGCCCCGGCGTGGCCGATGATGAGCGCCCCGACCTCGCGGTGTTTTCCTGGTTTGACGCCCCAGGTTCGCCGGGCGCGAGCCCTCAAGTCCGGGAATTACTGGCCAATGTTTACGCGGGGCGGGGTTTGTTGCGGTTGTCGAGTCCGCGCCTGGACCACCTTGAGCAAGCCGAGGAGCGGCTCGTTGACCGCGTTGAGCTCGGGACCGCCGCGAAGCGGGAGGCTCGGCCCTTGCCCCTGGCGTTTCTGGACGCCGGTGTCTGGACATTCCGCGTGCCCCTGGATCTCGAGCCCGAACTGGCCCAGACGCTCCATCGGGCACGAATCGAGCGTTATTTCGAGGACGAGTGGCTCCACGCCCCCCGGCGGGGTCTGGCTGGTGATTCGCCCCTGAAGGCCGCCACGGGCGACCAGGCCGCCCGCGCCCGGCTCGCCGCCGTCGTCCGATTTCGCGAGCAGCTCGCCGAGCGCCCGGCCGCGCTCGGGCTCTATCAGGGATATCCCTTTGATCGGCTCAGACGGCGATTAGGGCTCGAGCTCGTCGACCCCGGGGCGGTCGACGCCGAGGATCTCACGTGTGCCTCCCCCGCGGAGCTCGACGCGCTCGATTCGGCCACGCTTGATCTGGCGCGGCTGACCGAGGCCGTCCTCTCGGCCGCCGGCCTTCGCGACGACCTCCGGACCATACGACTGGCGGCGGCCTTACTCGATCGATCCCTCCGAGCACCCGAGCCCGAGCGCCCACGGGGCCTGGCCGTGGCGAGCTTCGTCGCCCCCTTGGTCCGCGACGCCATGCGCCGACATGATGCTGACGGGGCCCTACGAACCATCGAACAAGCCCGCCCACTCGCCCGACCGAGCGATCTCCGCGCGCTCGACATCTGGAGCGCCGAGGTCATGGCCCGATCCGGCCGCCCGGAGGACGCGCTGAAACGCTATCTGGACCTAATCCAGGACGACGAATCGAGCGCGGTCGCGGCCCTTGAGGGCGCTCGGGATCTGCTCGAAAATGGCCACGAGGCCGAGGCCCATGAGCTTTCGAGCCTCGCCGCTCGCCTCGCTCGTGAGCGGAATCGCCCCTGGCTTGAAAGCGCCGCCAGGCGGCTGCAAGCCCGTCTCTTGTCATGACCGAGGAGGTTTCGATGATTCATCGCATTCTGGGAATCCTGGCGCTGTTTTTCGCGGGGAGCGGGGCCGTCGCGGTCGCCGAGGTCGCGGGCCACGCCAATCAGCCGGTCGAGATCGCGTTCAAGGCGGCGAAACCGCACGCGGATCCCTTTAACAAAGTCGACGTCGACGTGATTTTCACGACGCCGGGCTCGAAAACGATCCGAGTGCCCGCGTTCTGGGCTGGCGGCGAGATTTGGAAAGTACGTTATGCGTCGTCCGAGCTTGGGGACCACGGTTACAAGACGGTCTGCTCCGCGGCCGACGACGCGGGCTTGCACGGCGTGAGCGGGCGAGTGACGATCACGCCCTACGAGGGGTCGAATCCGCTGTTTCTTCATGGGCCGATCAAGAAATCCGCCGACGACCGGCATTTCGCGCATGCCGACGGGACACCGTTTTTCTGGCTGGGCGATACCTGGTGGATGGGCCTGTGCGATCGCCTGAAGTGGCCAGGCGACTTTCAGGCGCTCACCACCGACCGGGTGAAAAAGGGCTTTAGCGTGGTCCAGATCGTCGCGGGACTCTATCCCGACATGGATGCCTTCGATGATCGCGGCCGGAACGAGACGGGCTTTCCCTGGGAGCGCGATTATCGCCGGATTCGACCCGAGTATTTTGACCGCGCGGATCTCAAGATCGAACATCTGGTCGAGCGGGGGATCGTGCCCTGCGTGGTCATGGCGTGGGGCTATCATCTGCCGTGGCTGGGGGTCGAGAGGATGAATCGCCACGTTCGCTACGTGGTCGCGCGGTATGGCGCGTTGCCGGTGGTGTGGTGCGCGGCGGGCGAGGTGAACTTACCCTTTTATCGAGAAAAGGGATTTCCCCTCGGCGGCGAGCGTCAGGCCGCGGACTGGGAGGGGGTGATTCGCGAGCTGAGACGGATCGACGGCTTCGGGCGCTTGATCACGGTCCATCCCACGGGTTTGCCCCCGCTTTCTGGGCGGTTGCTTTACAAGGACCCCGCCTTGCTCGATTTCGACATGCTTCAGACGGGCCACGGGGGGCGAGAGGTTCTCGAGCCCTCAATGACGGCTCTCAAGGCATCGCTCGCGGCGAATCCGCCGTTGCCGGTGGTCAACGGCGAGGTCAGTTACGAGGCCCTGCTGGGCCGAATCCCGGCCGAGATTCCCCGGCTCGTGTTCTGGGCGGACATGCTTTCGGGGGCGGCTGGCCACACCTATGGCGCCAATGGCATCTGGCAGCTCAACCGGCGGGGAGCGCCCTACGGCAAGTCCGCGAGCGGGACCGATTACGGCCCCATCCCTTGGGACGAATCAATGAATCTTCCCGGCTCGGGGCAACTGGGGCTCGCGAAGGCGCTTTTGACTGGATATCCCTGGCCGCGATTTCAATCGCGCCCCGAATGGGCGTCGTGGGCACCGCGAGCCTCGGGGCGCATGGCCTGGGGCGACTGGATCTGGTTTCCCGAGGGAGAGCCCCGCCGGCACGCGCCCGTCGCGCCTCGGTATTTTCGCAAGTCGTTCGAGGTCTCGACCAACCGACCGGTCAGTCGGGCCACGCTGATGCTCGCCGTCGACGACCATTGCCATGCTTTCCTAAACGGAACCGACCTGGGAGGGCACGCGGGCTTCACGCGTGGCCGCGAGATCGACGTCACCGCGATCTTGCGTCCCGGCAAGAACATCCTGGCGGTCCGAGCCGACAACGCGCCTGGCCCCAAGGATGCGAACCCCGCCGGACTTTCGTGCGCGATTGAGCTCGAATTCGCCTCGGGCGCGGCCGAATCGATCCGGTCGGACGCGACCTGGAAAAGCTCGCGGACCCAGAGCCAGGGCTGGATCGATGGCGATTTTGACGACAGCGGCTGGAGCGTTTCCAAGGTCCTTGCCCGATTCGGCGAGCCCCCTTGGGGTGACCAGGCAGGCCGCCCCGACCCCTTCGATCAGCCCATCTCGGCGGGCATCGTCGATGTCGCGCGGATTGTCTATGTGCCCTCGCCCCGTCCGATCCTGATCCATGAGCTTCGGAACACGGAGGGCATGGAGGCCAGCCTCCTCGACCCCGTTTCGGGCCGGCGAACGCCCCTGGAAAAGCCCCGGCCCGACGCCCAGGGGGACTGGCGCGTGTCTCCTCCACGCGAGACGCCCGGCGATTGGGTCGTGATCCTGGAGGGGCCGAAAAAGCCGTGAGGACATGGATCCTTGCAAGACCCAAGAATGAGGGGAGTCGCGTATGAACTGGATCAGCGGCGGTTTGACAACGTGATGCGACCGGCTGAATCATTCCCGTGGGATGAGGGTTCCGTGGCAACCGAGAAATCGCCGTGACGGAATCAGAGTTCGAGAGTCTGCTTGCTCTTGGTCACGAATCGAACGGAGTGGAATTCAAGGGGCCAGGTAAAAGGAGCGATAAAGCGTTCCTGGCCCTCGTGATCCGGGCGATCCTGGGGATGGCGAATCGGCGGGACGGCGGCCTGGTGCTCCTCGGCGTTGAGTCCAGGTCGCTGGAGCCGGTCGGCCTTTCCGACAATGACGCGGCATTATGGCTGAATTATGACGAGCTCTCGGAGTAGTACGTCGGAGCGGTTCGATGATAATGATTCGCCGCGGCTTCACCGACTGGCGCGGGGCTTGTTTTGGACCATGGTAGCGACTCGCGTCACGAATCAAGGTGAGAATTCTCTCGTCTTGAGCGCCATTCTCGCGTAAAATTCAACCGTTGTTGAAAAGGCGGCGCGAGAGGGTGGGTTACATGAATGCTCGCGAATCCATTGGGGAGAGGGGAGTCCGCGCGATCGCGCGAGGGGCGCTCCTGGTCTTTTTCACGCAGGCTTGGGGATTTCAGGCGGGTTGGGGTGAGGATAAGACCCAAGGGTCGGTGGAGTATTTTGAAAAGAGCGTGCGTCCGATCCTGGCGGCCCGGTGCCTGGGATGTCATGGTCCGGAGAAGCACAAGGGGGGTCTTCGGCTGGATTCACGCCAGGCGATCATGACGGGGGGGACCTCTGGGCCGGCGGTGGTTCCCGGCAATCCGAGTGAGAGCGCCCTGGTCGACGCGATCAATTATGGCGAGGCGTACCAGATGCCTCCCAAGTCCAAGCTGCCGGCCTCGGAGATCGCCGCGCTGACGGACTGGGTCAAGCGGGGAGCCCCGTGGGGATTTGAGCCGTCCGGGGCGATCGCGGGTAAACCGGTCGCGGCTGGGGACCGGTTATCGGCGGAGGAGTTTCGCGAACGGGCTCGATTCTGGAGCTTTCAGCCCCTCAAGCGGTCCGCGGTTCCCCGCGTGGGGATGGGCCGGCCGGGCTGGGTGCGAAACCCGATCGATGCCTTTTTGCTCGCGGCGATGGAAGAGCGAAAGCTGGAACCGGCCCCCGAGGCGGATCGGCGAATCCTGATCCGGCGGCTCTCGTTTGATTTGCTCGGTTTGCCCCCGAGACCCGAGCAGGTGGCCGCGTTCCTGGCCGACCGCGGGCCCGACGCCTACGATCGCCTGGCCGAGCGATTGCTCGCGAGCCCCCACTTCGGCGAGCGCCAAGGACGCCATTGGCTCGACCTGGTCCGGTATGCCGAGACCTCTGGCCATGAATTTGACTATGACATTCCAGGCGCGTGGGGTTATCGCGATTACGTGGTTCGCGCCTTCAACGCCGACGTCCCATTCGACCGATTCACGACCGAGCATCTCGCCGGCGACCTTCTCGCCGAGCCGCGCCGGCGATTTGGGACGGGCTCCAACGAATCGATCCTGGCGACCGGCTTTTTCTTCCTCGGCGAGGGAACCCACTCTCCCGTCGACGTCCGCGAGGAAGAGATGCGCAGAATCGACAATCAAATCGATGTTGTTTCCAAGACCTTCCTGGGCCTCACCCTGGCCTGCGCTCGGTGCCACGACCACAAGTTCGACCCCATCACCACCAACGATTATTACGCCATGGCTGGGTTCGCGCGGAGCACGCGAATCCAGCACGCGGTGATCGACTCTCCCGAAACCAGAATGGCCGCGATCCGGCGAATCAAGGCCCTCGACCAGGCGGTGCTCGCGCGGGTGCCCCCGGCGCGGCCCGCCATCCAGCCCGCGACGGCCGGGGAGGGGGAATTGTTCGAGGATTTTTCCGGTCCCTCGTATGGCGGATGGTTTGTCTCGGGCGAGGCGTTTGGCGATCGGCCCAGCCAGGCCGGCGACGCACGCCTGGCGTGGGACCGATCGGGTGCCAGGCTGCGACCCGTCGCCCCCGGGATCGCGCACAGCGGGCTGGTGGCCGATGGATTCGAGGGTGTGATTCGTTCGCGTGCCTTTACCATCACGTCGCGATTCGTGAATGTGCTGGCGATGGGGCGAGGGGGGCGGGTCTCGGTCGTGGTCGACAATTTCGAGAAGATCCGGGAGCCGATCTATGGGTCGCTCACGCGGGGGGTCGACCATGGCGATTCGTGGCGATGGGTGAGTCTCGACGTCGGCATGTGGAAAGGGGAGTTGGCCTACCTGGAGCTCGCCGACGGGGCGGTCGCCGATTTCACCGGCGCGACCACGACGATTACCGACGGACAGGGTTATCTGGCGGTCGACGAGATTCGGTTTTCCGACGCGCGAGCGCCTGAGGCTCACGAGGTCGCCGATCACTCGCTCGATCTGGACGCCGTCGTCCGGGAGCTCGATAAGGTCAATTCCCGACGCGCGGGCGAGCTTTCACGGGCTCTCGAGCAGGCTCGGTCCGCGCGCGACCAGCTCCCCCGGCCGACCCTGGCCCTGGCCGCCGCGGATGGCACCGGGCTCGACGAGCATGTCCATCTCCGAGGGAGCTATCGGACGCTCGGCGAAGTGGTTCCCCGGCGGTTCTTGCAGGTCCTAGGCGGGCTCGATCAGGCGACGGCACCGCCGGGTCGGAGCCGGCTCGACCTGGCGCGGCGGATGATCGACCCGGTGGCCAACCCGCTTCTGGCCCGCGTGATCGTGAACCGACTCTGGAGGCACCATTTCGGCGAGGGACTGGTCGCCTCGCCCGACGATTTTGGCGCGATGGGCAAGAAACCCAGCCACCCCGAACTGCTCGATTGGTTGGCGACGGAACTGATCGACAGCGGCTGGTCACTGAAACATCTTCACCGGCTGATGATCGAGTCCAGCGGCTATCGCATGGCGAGCGCTCCCGTGGCTCGATACGAGGCGCTCGATCCTGGCAATGTCTCCTTGCACCGAATGAACCCGCGCCGGCTCGAGGCCGAGGCGGTCCGGGATCTGGTGCTGGCGGTCTCGGGGCGGCTTGACCCGCGAATGGAGGGGCCGAGCGTTCCCGTGCATTTGACCCCGTTCATGGAGGGGCGCGGTCGGCCCTCGCGGTCCGGCCCACCCGACGGCGAAGGCCGCCGGACCCTTTACCTGGGCGTCAGACGAAACTTTCTCGACCCGTTCTTGCTGGCTTTCGACATGCCGGTTCCGTTCGCCACGATGGGGCGGCGAAACCGCTCGAACGTGCCGGCCCAGGCGCTCGCGCTCATGAACGACCCCTTCGTCGCGCGGGAAGCCCGGCGATGGGCCGACCGTGCCCTTGATCGGCCGGCCTCGGATCGCGCGCGGCTCGACGATCTTTATCAAGCCGCCTTCGCCCGCCCCGCCGGCGACGCGGAGGCCCAGGCCGCCCTGGACTTTCTCGCGGACCGCGCCGGGGCCGGCGCGACCCCACGCGACGCCTGGGCCGATTTATGTCATGTGCTGATCAATACCAAGGAATTCGTTTTCATCGAATAGAGCCTCCCTCGATCTGGAGTCCGTCATGCATTGTGGTCGATTCATCGATCGAGGGCTCACCCGTCGCGAGCTGCTGTCGCGGTCGGCCAATGGCTTTGGCGCGCTCGCCCTGGCCACGCTTCTCAACGAGCAAGCCAGCGCCGCGGGGGGGGCTAGCCTACCCAGGGCCCATTTCCCAGCCAAGGCACGCAACGTCATCTTTCTCTTCATGGATGGCGGACCCTCCCAGGTCGACACCTTCGACCCCAAGCCCCGGCTTACTCGCGAACATGGTAAGCCGATCTCGGTCAAGACCCACCCCACCCAGTTCAACAACGTCGGGGCGGTGCTCGGGAGCCCTTGGAAATTCCGACCCAGGGGTGCCAGTGGGATCCCGGTCTCGGATCTCTTTCCCCATGTCGGCGCGAGGGTCGACGACCTGGCGATCATACGCTCGATGGTCTCGAATTTCTCGGAGCACACGGCCGCCAATTACTTTCTGCACACTGGCAGTGGTCTCCAGGGCCGGCCAAGCCAGGGGGCGTGGGCGACCTATGGGCTCGGCAGCGAATCACGCGATCTGCCAGGTTTTGTCGTGCTCAACGGTGGGCTGATCCCTCCCGGCGGGATCGACTGTTTCAACAGTGGGTTCCTGCCGGCGGCCTATCAAGGCTCGGTCTTCAAGGCGACAGGCGCTCCTGTCGCGAATATTGCTCCAGCCGAGGGCTCGGCGGAGCTTCAAAAGCGGAAGCTCGAGCTCGTCCGGGCGCTCGATCAGGGGATGCTGGGGCGGGTGGGAAATCACGACGCGATCGAGGCGGCCATCGCCAACGGCGAGCTTGCCTTTCGCATGCAAACGGCTGTCCCCGACCTCATGGACACGCGCGGAGAATCGGCGGCGACCCTGCGTCTTTATGGATTCGACGACCCCTATCTCCCCACCCAGATCTACGCCCGCGAATGCCTGATCGCGCGGCGGCTGGTCGAGCGCGGAGTAAGGTTCGTGGAGCTGCTTTGCCCGAGCGTGGGCGGCGATCGCTGGGACCAGCATTCAGGCCTCAAGTCAGGCCATCAAAACAACGCCCGCGCGGTCGACCAGCCGATCGCCGGGCTGCTTACCGACCTCAAGGCCCGGGGATTGCTCGAGACAACCTTGGTCGTCTGGGCCGGCGAGTTCGGGCGGACGCCCATGGCCCAGGGGACCGACGGGCGCGACCATAACCCGTTTGGCTTCACGATCTGGCTCGCTGGTGGCGGGGTCAAGGGGGGCGTGATCCACGGCGCGACCGACGATTACGGCTATCACGCCATTGAGGACAAGGTCCAGATCCACGACCTTCACGCCACGATGCTCCATTTGCTCGGCGTGGACCACAAACGGCTCGTCTATCGCTTTGGCGGGCGCGACATGCGATTGACCGATGTCCATGGCGAAATCATCACCCCCATCCTCGCCTGAGCCGGCTCACTCGACGGCGCGGACGTGCTCGATCTGGTGCCGCTTGAGCCACTCAAAGAGCGACTCTTGCTCCTCGCTGAGCTCGACCTCGGTCTCATTGGCCGAATCCAGCGGTGAAACCAGCGAAAACACTCCTTCATCGAGCCAGCGCTTGACGTCGCCCCTGGGAATGAAATACTCATCCTCGGCCAGGGTGGGTACTCCCTTCGCGTCAGGGCTGGCCATGAAATAGACGAGCTGGCTCCGAAGTCGCTGGGTGATCGGGAACGCGGCAAGCTCGGGCCGACCAACCGCGACGAGACGAAGGTGGGACATGGCGATGACTCGAAACCAGGGCCGCGGGTGAGATCGTGATCCTCGCTGGGGCGTTTCGCCCCATCGCCGAATTTTGACCCCGAGCGCGTGAATCGTCAAGAATCGGCCACGAGGATGACCCCCTCGGAGAGTGGCTCTCGCGGATTGATCTGGGTCACGAGCGGGATATCCTTGGCGATGTCGGGAAAGTCGGGGTCGACGAGTCCGAGCCTGGCCGCGTCGGCTCGGCTCGAGCCCTGGGGGGCGCTCGCGCTTTTGAGCAAGATGAGGTGTTCGGCCCCTAGGATGACGGCGGCGCGCGCGGCGATCGAGTCCGAGGTGATCCGCCAGCTCGCTGGAAGCGCATCGGGGCGTGGTCGGTCGAAGGCGTCCAGGAAAAGGGAGGGCATGAGGATCGGCACGCGCCCCCCAGCCCAGTTGAGCTCGAGCTCCATGGGACGCCACATGAGGGCGGATTCCGGCAAGAAGACGGTGAGGATCGCGGCCGTGAAATCGAGCCCCCGGATCGCCAGCTCGTGTGAGTCCTGGTCTCCGAAGCCATGGCGTTGGTCGAGCTCGCGAACGACGTCGACGACTTTTCCGCCGCCGGCGATCAGGAGGACGCGCGGGCCATGACGGGCGAGGATAGCGCTTAAACGAGCCTCTAGCCCATCAAGATCCAGGAGACTCCCGCCGACCTTGATCACCGTCAAACCTGGCGTATTCATGGGTTTGGGCCTTGGGTTGTCGGGGAGGGTCTTTCCTGGGCGCTGGCCCATTCCTGGGCGAGCATCAGCACCGCGGAGGCACATCCAGCGGTTGATGCGGCCGGCCCCCAGGCTTCCCGCAGGCTCAGGATGGTTCCACCGGGCGCGATCGATCTGGCGGCCAGCCGCCTGGCGAGGAATTCGCCCGAGCCCGAGACGACCGCCGAGCGCGGCTGGCCGATCGTGGGTAAGCAAGCGCGGTCGAGGGCGAATGCGAGCCGGTCGAGCAAGACCTGATCCGCGGCCTGGCTGAAGGCGATCGCGTCCTG
>JAKBAP010000031.1 GCA_021808995.1 Planctomycetota bacterium
CATGACCCCGACGAGCACGCGCGATTCGTGGACAACGCCATCAGCGTCTTCAACGCGGATTTCCTACGAAGGACTCACGATCTGGGTCCTCCGACACGTCAACCGGTGTTTATTTTCGGCTTGCCTCGGTCGGGGACCACGCTGATCGAGTCGGTGCTTTCAAGCCATCCCCGAGTTCACGGGGCGGGGGAGCTCCGGATCACCCGGACGACCTTCGAGGATCTTCCCGAGATGCTCGGGCTGGGGATTCCCCCCTTTGCCTGTGTTTCGCTGCTCGACCATAACGCGATCCAGGCGGTCGCCCGGCTCCATCTTGATCGCATGCTCGAGCTTGTTCCCAGGGGGTTTGACCGGGTCACCGACAAGATGCCGGACAATTATCTCTTTCTCGGGCTCCTGGCGACCCTGTTCCCCAGGGCCACCTTCATCCACTGCCGTCGCGATCTCCGAGACGTCGCGGTCTCATGCTGGATCACCGACTTTCGTGGCATGGACTGGGCCAGCGACCAAGCCGCCATCGCCGGGCGGTTCGGTCAATACCTGCGAATCATGAACCACTGGCGCGAGGTGCTCCCCCAGCCGATTCTCGAGGTCGACTACGAGCAAACCGTGCAGGACCTCGAAGGGGTGGCGCGGCGGATCGTGGCCGCCTGCGGGCTCGAATGGTCCTCCGATTGCCTCGAATTTCACCGAGCCGAGCGATCGGTGCGAACCGCGAGCCTCACCCAGGTGCGACAGCCGGTCTACACCCGGTCAGTCGGGCGCTGGCAACATTACGAGCCCTATCTCGCCGACCTGCTCGCGGCCCTACCGCGTCCCACCGAAGAGCCCTCCTCGTGAGCGCTCAGCGCTCTTCGGATGGCGGGCCGGCGGCCAGCGGGCGCTTGCCACGAAGCCCCTCGAAGGCCAGGGCCGCCGTCATGACGGCGAAGGCGGCGACCGCGGGGGCCAGGAACTCAGGCTCGCCGCCAGCGCCTGGCCTGGAAAAGTCGATCGCCTTGCCCAGTCCCTCGAAAACAATCAGGATCGCCACGATGATCCCCGCCAGCGAGCCGCCGGCGATCAGCCCGGTCGACATCAGCGTCCCCGGGCTGGTCTCGGACTCTTCCGGGGTGAGCCCGCGGTAACGGTCGATCAGACCCCGAAGCGCTCCTCCGATAAAGATTGGCATGGTCGTTGACAAGGGGAGGTAAACCCCCACCGCGAAGGCCAGGGCCGAGCATCCCGTGAGCTGAATCACCACGGCCAGGACGGCTCCCAGGATCACCAGCCCCCACGGCAGCTCTCGCGCCATGATCCCCTCGATCAGGGTGGCGAAAAGCCGCGGCTGGGGGGGATTGAATTTCTGGATGGGCGTGCCCCCGGGTGTCTTGGTCAATCGGCCTCCCACGCCGAAATCGATCAGGTGGACGGCCTTCCCGGTCTCGTCGACCAGGTACTTTCCCGGCTGCACGCCAGGACGCGGGTTAACCACCCACCAGACTCGATAGCTCTTGCCGTCCGGGCCGGTCTCCTGGCCCTTGATTTCCTCGGCCTTGGCCACGACCGTGGGGAGTTCGTTGGGGTCGCTGGTGGTCGTGGTGTAGGCCCAGTTGAGCAACAGCAGCGTCCCCCCCATCATCACCGCCGAGGTGAGTGCCCCCACCAGGATGGCGACCTGCTGCTTCCAGGGGGTCGCGCCAACCAGAAAGCCTGTTTTCAAATCTTGCGAGGTCGTCCCTCCATTCGACGAGGCGATGCAGACGACCCCCGCGATCGACAAGGCCGTGATCCGATACTCAGGCCCGACCCAACCCAGGACCACGAAGATCAAACAGGTCAGCAAGAGCGTGGCGATGGTCATCCCGGAGATCGGGTTCGACGACGACCCGATCACACCCGTGATTCGCGAGCTAACCGTGACGAAGAGAAAGCCAAACAAGACCACGAGCGCCCCCCCGAGCAGGCGCCCGGGGAACGAGGTCGGGATCAGTTGCGAGGCGGCGACGGCGAGGACCAGCCCCAGGGAGCCAAGAACGACCACGGCCATGGGGAGGTCGCGATCGGTGCGAGGGATCTCGGCCTGGCCTCCCCGTTTGCCGCCGCCAAAGTCGCGCAGGACCCCCGCCAACGACCCCAGGATGAGGGGGAGCGCGTTGAGCATGCTCAGCACGCCCCCGGCCGCGACCGCGCCCGCGCCGATGTAACGGACGTATTGCCCCGAGATCTCCCCGGGTTTCATGGTCGAGATCGGGATTTGCCCCGGCGCCAGGACGCCGGGGATATGCTCGCCAAAGTACGCGATCATGGGGACGAGAAGCATTGAGGTCAAAACGCCCCCCGCGACCATGACCGACGCGATTCGCGGCCCGATGATATACCCCACCCCCAGCAAGGCCGGCGAGGGCTCAAGCGCGACGGAACCCTTGGAATAGCCGGTGATGCCGGTGATTTCCCGTTGCCACTCGCTGGGCCAGAGCTTGAGCGCTTGCATCAAGATCTGATAAACAAATCCGAGTCCAAACCCCACGAAGACGGTTCGCGCGTTCGAGCCCCCCTGTTCGCCGACGATGAGGACCTTGGCGCACGCGGTTCCCTCGGGGTAGGGGAGCAGTCCGTGTTGCTTGACGATGAATGCCCTGCGCAGGGGGATCATCATCAGGACGCCCAGGAGCCCCCCCAGGACGGCGACCAGCATCACCCGCGACCACTCAAGCTCATAACCCAGGAGCATGAGCGCCGGCATGGCCGCGCCGACGCCAAAGGCAATCGACTCGCCAGCCGACCCCGCGGTTTGCACGATGTTGTTTTCCAGGATCGTCGACCGCCTGAGCCCAAACGCGTGCGAGAGACCGCGAAAGATCGTGATCGCCAGCACGGCCACCGGAATCGAGGCCGACACCGTCATCCCGACCTTGAGAAACAGATAGAGCGAGGACGCCCCGAAGACGATCCCCAGGATCGACCCGAGCGCGACCGCGGTCCAGGTGAGTTCATGTGGGTTTTTCGAGGCCGGAACGAAGGGGACGAAACCCCCCGAGCTCGAGCCGCCGGCCGGGGGAACTGAGTCGGTCATGGAGCGCCTCTTCGGGGTCGTTCAGGGGTCGAAAATGGCTAGGGGAGCGAGGCGAGCTTATTCGCGATGTCGCAGAGCACGTCGATCATTCGCTGGCCAGCCTCGATGTCGGAGACCAGGTCCTTGGGATAGAAGCTGAGGGTCGCGAATGTCTCGTCGTAATAGGTTCGCAACCGGCGGTTGATGACCTCGTCGCTCATGTCGTCGAGTCGGCTCTCGCGGAGGGCCCGGGTCTTGAGCCGTTCCATCGCCTTGACGGTGTCGTTGATCTTGAGGTGAAAGATCTGGATGACGTCGATGAAGGCGTTCAGGCGCTCGGCCTGGGTGTAACTCCGGGGCATTCCGTCGAGGATCAGGGTATGCTGGCCGGGCACCAGCAGTTCCTGCATTTCGAGGACCATCAGGTGGCGCTCGAAGATGCGGACCGTCAGGTCGTCGGGGACCATGAGGCCCTGCGAGGTGTATCGTTCGATTTCCTGGCCGAATCGGCCGGTGCGGGGGATCTTGCGAAAGATGTCGCCCATGGAGATGTGGACGAAATCGGGCAACTGGCCCAGGACGGCTCCCTGGGTCCCCTTGCCGCTCCCCGGCATTCCAAACAGGATGATCGAACGGTATCGAATGTGTTCCGACATCGGGTGGCACCCCCTCTGGGTGCGGCGAACATGGCGACGATGGTTTTTCCCAGGATCGTCGCGAGCATTGACAAGCTTAACGGGCATACACCAGACATGGGCGACGCCCCGACAATGAAAAGGCAAGCTATCTTGAGCAACTTACGGGAAATGAGCAAGACAACCTCGATCACGCGGCTCTTTCTGGCCCGCCACGCCGAGACTTCGGCACCCGACCGATTCCACGGCGCCGAGTCCGATATTGGGCTCAGCGAGTGGGGACGGGAGCAAGCCGGCAGGCTGGGCGAGCGGCTCTCGCGGGAGCCCGCGATCGCGCTTTATTCGTCGGCCATGCTGCGGGCCCGGACGACGGCCGAGGCCGTCGGTCACCGGTGTGGCCTGGAGCCGCGGATCGAGCCCGGGCTCCATGAGCGCAAGATCGGCCCCTTGAGCGGCGTCTCACGCGAGGAAGGCTGGGCGACTTATGCCGAGTCGCGGGCGAAGTGGCTCGCCGGCGACCTTGATTTCACCCACGAGGGGGGCGAGTCATTCGCCCAGATCCGTCGCCGGGTTGTTCCCATTCTGGAGTCGCTCGCCAAGAAACACGACGGGGGGACCTTCATCGTGGTCGCGCATGGCGTGGTGATCCGGGTTGCCCTGATCAGCCTGCTCGATCACCTGGATCACCGCGATTTCGACTCGATCGCCATCGATTTCGCCTCGTTGAACGAGCTGGTCCACGACGGCGAGCGCTGGTCGGCCGTCCGCCTGAACGAAGTCGTCGCCCCCTCCGAGGCGAAACCCGTGGCGTGAGAGTGGGATTCTCGTCGATCCGCGGGCTATCCGGTTCGCGGCGATTGTCGCGCCGCGACGGGGTGATTGACTCGCGCTCGCCATCGACTTAAGATCCGACTCGTGCGGCGAGGCTCGAACCCAGAATCAACAATCGAAAATCAAAAATCGCATGAACGTCGACCCCGGCGGATCCATCGCTAGCCTTTTGCAGGAAACGCGTGTTTTCCCCCCTCCGGTCGACTTTGCTCGATCCGCGCACGTGAAGAGCCTCGCGGACTACGAGGCACTCTGGAACTTCGCCAAGGACGAGCCCGAGGCCTTCTGGGCCGAACAGGCCAAGGCCCTCTCATGGGACCAGCCCTGGTCGGCCGTGCTCGATTGGAAGCCTCCGTTTGCCCGCTGGTTTGTCGACGGAAAGCTCAATGCATCTTATAATTGCGTCGACCGGCATTGCCTTGGCCCGGCCCGTAACAAGGCCGCCATCATCTGGGAAGGCGAGCCGGGCGAGCGCAGGGTGTTGCGATACCAGGACCTCAAGCGCGAAGTCGAGCGATTCGCCAGCGTCCTGAAGGGGCTGGGCGTCAAGAAGGGCGACGTCGTCGCGGTTTACATGCCGCTCGTTCCCGAGCTGGTGGTCGCGCTTTTGGCGTGTGCCCGTCTGGGAGCGCCCCATACCGTCGTTTTCGGGGGCTTTAGCGGCGAGTCACTGGCCGGCCGGATTCAGGATTGCAAGGCGAAGGTCCTGGTGACGGCCGACGCCGGATATCGCCGGGGCAAGTTGATCCCGCTCAAGGATAACGCCGACGCCGCCGTGGCCCATTGCCCCTCGATTGAGAATGTGATCGTCTATGAACGCGTCAAGTCCAAGGTCCATTGGAGTCCCGGGCGCGACCACTGGTGGCACGAGCTCATGGCGAGCACGCCCCCCGATTGCCCGCCAGAGCCGCTCGATTCCGAGCATCCGCTGTATATCCTCTATACGTCGGGTTCGACCGGCAAGCCCAAGGGGATTCTGCATACGACCGGGGGGTATCTGCTGGGTGCCCACCTCACCACCAGGTGGGTCTTTGACCTCAAGGACGATGATACCTATTGGTGTACCGCCGACGTCGGGTGGGTGACGGGGCACACCTATCTCGTCTATGGCCCGCTGTCCAATGGCGCGACCTGCGTGATGTACGAGGGGGCCCCCAACTGGCCCGACGAGGGCCGTTTCTGGCGAATCATCGAGGATTACCGGGTCAGCATTCTCTACACCGCCCCCACCGCGATCCGCGCCTTCATGAAATGGGGCGAGCAGTTTCCCCGGCGGCACGACCTCTCGAGCCTGCGGCTGCTGGGAAGCGTCGGCGAACCGATCAATCCCGAGGCCTGGATGTGGTATCACAAGGTGATCGGAGGGGGGCGCTGTCCGATCGTCGACACCTGGTGGCAGACCGAGACCGGGTCGATCATGATTTCGCCACTGCCAGGCGCGACCCCGACGGTCCCAGGCTCCGCCACCCGCCCGTTGCCGGGGATTGTCCCCGAGATTGTCACCAAGGACGGAGCCCCCTGTGGAACTAATCAGGGGGGCTTCCTGGTGATCAAGCAGCCTTGGCCCTCGATGCTCAGGACGCTTTATGGCGACGACGCCCGCTATCAGTCGCAGTACTGGAGCGATATCCCTGGCTGCTACTTTACGGGCGACGGAGCGCGCAGGGACGAGAGCGGCAATTACTGGATCATGGGGCGGGTTGACGATGTCTTGAACGTGGCCGGCCATCGGCTCTCGACCATGGAGGTCGAAAGTGCCCTGGTGAGCCATCCGCAGGTGGCCGAGGCCGCCGTGGTTGGCAAGCCCGACGATCTCAAGGGGCAGTCGATCGCGGCGTTTGTCACGCTCGAGACGGGCGCGATCGCCAGCGAGAGCCTGCGGGAGGAGCTCCGCTCGCATGTCACGCGCGAGATCGGGGCACTTGCCCGCCCCGACGAGATCCGGTTTACCGAGGGGCTTCCCAAGACCCGCAGCGGCAAGATCATGCGGCGGCTGTTACGCGACATCGCCGCTGGTGTCGAGAGCTCGGGGGACACGAGCACCCTTGAGGACCTGACGGTGCTCGCCCGGCTTCGGACCGAGGAAGAGTAAGCGAGGGACCCGTGGCGACGAGTCGTTCGTGGCGTGTCGGCGAGCGACTCGCCACGAACCACCGGCCGCGAAACACGGTCAGATCGGGTAGAGGTTCTTGAGGCGGGCACGGGCGGCCGCGCTTCCCTTGGCCGCCTTGATGAGCGGGAAGGTTTGCATCTTACCGTCGACCTCGAGCGTGAGGACGCCGTTACGGATCACCGAGGTGGCGATCCGGACGTAGCGGGTCTTGCCGTTGGGCAGCCAGATGTGAACCTGCTGAAGATTGGGCATGAAGGTGCGCCTGCTGACGCCGGTCGTTTTCTTACCGACGCCGCCCAAATACTTGGCCTTGCCGCGCTCGGTTTTCTGGTTACCGAACGAGGTTTTCTTGCCGCTGACCTGACACTGCCGACCCATTGTCCACTCTCCTCGCCGAGATAGTTCACCCGGGCGCTGCAATCGCCGTGGCGAGAGCGCCTCCTAAAGATCCATGCGCCGCCATGCCGGTGACCGATCAGGTCTAGACCTTGGTCTTTTCCGGCTTCTTTTTCTTGAGTGGATCGTGCGGCTTACTGCGCTGAATGTTGCCGCATTCCTCCACCAGGTCGCACACCTTGTGCGGCGGGACGTTGAGCTTGCATTGCGGACAGATGCTCAAGGCGGGAGCGACCAGAAAATCGTGGCTCCTCCGCTTTCCCTTGGCAGACTTGGATTTACGTCTCTTTGGTACAGCCACGAACGGACACTCCCAGACCGGACTCGAAGCCCTCTTCTTGGGGCGAAAAGTCTAATTATCCGTATCGGCCCCAGCATTTCAAGAGCGCCTGGGCCGGTTTTCACATCGAGACGACGGTCGGCCCGCGTTCAGGCCCGCGCCGTCGCCGCTTCGCCCCTGAAGACGAGGTATCCGACGGGCACCAGCAGCCGGGTCAGGAGCATGTTCGCGATCAGGCCGCCAATGACGGCGATGGCGAGAGGTTGTTGCATTTGCGCTCCGGGGCCAAATCCCAGGGCCAGCGGGGCCAGGCCCAGGATGGTGCAGAGGCTGGTCATGAGGATCGGCCGGAATCGCGTTCGCCCCGCGGTCACGAGCGCGTCTCGCAGGGGAACGCCCTGTCCCCGGAGCTGGCCGATGTATTCGATCAGGATGATGCCGTTCTTGACGTCCAGGCCGATCAGGAGAATCGCCCCCATGTACGACGACACGTTCAGGGGCGTCCCCGTGATCCAGAGGGCGAAGAGGGCGCTCGCCAGTGAGATCGGTTGCGTCAGGAAGATCAGGAAGGGCAAGCTCAGGCTCCGGAATTGAAAGCCCAGCAGCAAGAAAACCAAGGCCGACGCCACGATCAGCACGATCAGGAGGCTCCGGAACGACTCTTGTTGCGCGCGGTAGCTTCCCGCCAGTTCCCAGCGATATCCGGCGGGGAATTTCAGCTCCGCGAGCTTGGCCTTGAGCTCACGATTGACCGAGCCCAGGTCGCGCTTTTCGAGCTCGGCGGAGACGGTGATGACGGGCTGTTGGTTTTCACGCCAGAGCTCGTTGGGGCTCCGGACGGTGCGGATCGAGGCGATCTGGCCGAGCTGCACGAACCCGACCCCGGCCGTGATGGCGGCGCTTGTACCCGTGGTCGCCGTCGAGGGGGTCGCGGTGGCCAGGCTGATTGGCAGCAAATGAAGCCGCTCGCGGTCGAATCGGACCCGGTCGGGATATCGCACCCGGATCTTGGTCATCCGGTCTTGCTCGGGGACCGTGCTGGCCACTTGCCCATAGAGGGCGGCGTTGAGCTGGGATTCGACATCGAGCTCGGTGAGCCCGATCCGGGAGGTCATCAGGCTGTCGGGGCGGATCACCACGTCGGGGTTGCCTAGGAAGACGTGCGAGTTGACATCGATCGCGCCGGGGACCCCTCCGACGATCTTGCCGACCTTCTCGGCCAGGTCCCGGAGTTGGGCGAAATCGGGGCCAAGGATCTTGACTTCGATCGGCGTGTCGACCCCCGCTAGGTCGTTGATCTGGTCCTGGACCAGGGGGACGAATTCGGTCTCGAGCTCGGGGACCTCGGATTCGATCTCCTCGCGAAGGGCGTCGAAGATTTCCTCCATTCCGCGTCGTTCGCCCGCCGGCTTGAGGCTCACCAGGATATCGCCGGTGTAAGCCTCGGTGGCGAAAAAGCCCAGCTCGGCGCCGGTGCGGCGGATATAGCCCGAGATGTCGGGGGTACTCTGAAGGATTTCCTCGACCCTGCGCATCACGCGGTCGGTCTGGGCCAGGGAGGTTCCGACCGGCATGTTGTAATCGAGCACGAAGGCCCCTTCGTCCATGTCGGGCATGAAGCCGCTTTCCATGTGGTTGAAGAGCCACCAGACCGGGATCGCCGCGAGGAGGGCAAGGATCATGGCGAGCCTGGGAATCCGTAGGGCGACCCGCAGGAGCCCTTCATAGCCCCCCGCCATCAGGTTATAGATGGGGCCGGTCGTTGGCATTGGCCGCTTGCCCAGGAATCGGGCCGCCAGCACCGGGATGATGGTGAGGCTCACCACCATGGACACCAGAAGCGCGATCGAGAGCGACACCGAGAGCGATTGAAAGAACTGTCCCACCACCCCGCGCACGAAGGCCAGCGGGACGAAGACCAGGATCGTCGTGAGTGTCGAGCCGACGACCGCGCCTGAGATTTCCCGGCTGGCCCGGGTCACGGCCAGGTCGCCGGATTCGCCGAGCGCCAGGTGCCGGGCGATGTTTTCGATGACGACGACCGAATCATCGATGATGAGCCCGATCGCGACGGCTAGTCCCCCAAGCGACATCAAATTGAGCGTATCCCCGGTGAGGTAAAGAAAGACAAACGTGATCGTGAGGGACAGGGGGATCGAGACGGCGGCGATCAGGGTGGCGCGGAGGCTCTTGAGAAAGAGCAACAGCACGGCCACGCTCATGAGGCCGCCGATCAGGATGGCGTCGCGGACATTCGCGATGGCGGTTCGGACCAGGAGGCCTTGATCGTAAACGGGATGGATCGCGACCCCTGGGGGAGCGCTCTTGGCGGCGTCGGCGAGGACGGTCTTGAGGTTGGCCGAGACGGCAAGCGCATTGCCCCCCAGGCGGCGAAAAACAGTAAGGGCGACGGCGTCCTTGCCATTGGAGCGAATGGCGGTCGTGCGGTCCTGGTGCCCGATGGTGACCCGGCCCAGGTCGCGGAGCAGGATGGACTGCCCATTTTTTTGCGCGATCACCCGGTCCTCAAGGTCCAAGGGGTCGGTGGCCAGGGTGTCGGCGAGGACTTGATATTGAAGGGCTCCCCGATCGAGACGGCCGACGGCCTTGAGGCGGTGTTCCTTGGAGAGCCGGTCGGCGACATCGGCGATCGAAAGATTGGCCGCCACGAGCGCCCGCGGGTCGACCTCGATCAAGATCTCGCGAATATCCCCCCCCTGGACGGTCACGTACGACACGTCGGGGATGCGGCTGATCCGGGGCCTCAGATCGTAATAGGCGTAATCATGCAGCGCGGACGGATCGCGCCCGCCGGTGACCACGAACGAAATGATCGGAAATACCGACGGCGTTTGCCGTTCGGTGATCGTGGTCGTGCCCGGGGGGAGCTGGGCACCCACCTCGGCCATGCGGGCTCGGACGTCGTTGAGGGCCTGGATCATGTCGGTGTCGGGGGCGAAATCAATATCGAGCTGGGCCGCCCCGCGAACCGATTTGGACTTGACCCGCACCACCCCGAGGACGATGCCCACCCCTTCCTCGATCGGCCGGGTGACCGCGACCTCGACGTCCTTGACGGCGAGTCCTGGCGTCTGGGCGATGACGACGATCCTGGGAAACGCGACCTCGGGATAGATGCCGCTGGGCATCGACATCATCGCGATCGCGCCAAAGATGGTCAGTAGGCCCGTCGTGACCACGATCAGCCCAAAATAGGGCCGGGCGAGCGCCACCAGATTGACCCCCCCGGAGTGGGTGATGGGCTCGGCGGCCGGCTGGTGGGTGTCGCTCATCGACCTTCCTCCTTTGTCGCCGCCGGCTTCTGGTCGTGGGCATCGGCCTTGGCGTCCTTGGTCTCGGCCTTTTCGTCGTGCCCTTCGGCGTTTTCGTCCTTGGGCTCGTCCTCGGCGAGTTTGACGAGTGTTCCCTCGGGCAGGTTGTAGCCGCCGTCGACGACGACCAGTTCGCCTTCCTTGAGCTCGGCCCCGGGGACCTCGACCCAGCCGTCGGAGGGCGTGCGAGCCTCGGGATGCAGGACCACCGATTTGCCTTCGCGAACCACGGTCAGGACCGGTCCCTCGCCGAGATCGAGAATGGCGTCGGCCGGGACTTGCAGGACGTTTTTGCGTTCCGAGCAGGTGATCACGACCTCGACCGCCTGCCCGAGCGTGAGCCGGCCGCTCGCGTTGTCGACCAGGATTCTGACCGGCAGGTTACCGGTCTGGGGGTCGGAGACGCGACCAACGAACGCGATGATCCCCGTGAGCGGCTCGGGCTTCTGGGTCGATTCCGAGCCGAGCGCCCGTTCCTCGGCGAGCCGCACGGTGGCCGCCATGCCCATCTTGACCAGGAGCGCGGACCGGGGCGCGAGCCAGGCAAGCGCGTAGACCCGCCGGGTGTCGACCACCTCGCCGATCGGCGAGCCGATCGCGATGGTCTGCCCTGGGTGGCAGGTCAGGCTGTCAAGCACGCCGTCGATCGGCGAGCGAATGGTGTGATAGTCCAGATGCGCCTTCGAAAACGCCACCAGCGCGTCGGCGGTCTTGATCTTCCCCTCGGCCTCGGCCACGGCCTCGGGTCGGGGGCCGAGCAGCATCACCTGGAGCTGGGCCTCGGCGGTTTTTCGCAGGATCTGGGCCTGTTCGAGCGCGTTTTCGGCGATGAAGAGTTGCTGCTCGGAGACTTCCTTTCGCTCGCGCAGGGGACGGAGCCGGTCGACGGCTTCCTTGGCCTGGGCGACCCCGAT
The DNA here is from genome assembly GCA_021808995.1 of Planctomycetota bacterium. GTDB lineage: Bacteria > Planctomycetota > Planctomycetia > Isosphaerales > Isosphaeraceae > JAKBAP01. The sequence continues at coordinate 11,536 of JAKBAP010000031.1, forward strand.
CTTGGCCTGTTCGATGGCCAGCTCGTTGGCCTTTCGCTCCTCGGCCCGGGGGATGGATTTCAAGAGGGCGAGCGATGCCTTGAGGCCGTCCCTGGTGGCCGTTTTCTCTTCCAGGTCGGCCATGGCCGCCGACTTGTCGAATTCGACGACGGGCTGTCCCTTCTTGACCACGTCGCCCTGCTTCACGAGCAGCTCGTGGACGTGCCCCTCGACGGCCGGGGTCAGGGTCGCGATCCGGTCGGGAAGCGCCTCGCAACGGCCGATCCCCTCCACGGTCTCGGTCAAGGGGGCGAGCTTGGCCTTCACGGCCTTGACCGTCACGTGGGCTTCGCCGTCATCGGCGTGCTCTTCCGCCGCCGGTTCCTCGCCGTGGTTACCGCACCCCGCGACCGCCAGCAGGAGAATGAGCGCCAGAAACCATCGCCATTTCATCACCAGGACCCTCATGCTAACCTCGGGGATTCGGCGTCACCGACCATGACCGCGAGGTCACTAGCCTAACACCTCCCTCCCCGCCGTGGCATGACGCCTTGGATTAGATATCCTTCATGTGGCGGGGCTGCCCGTTGGTCTTGAATTACGGGTCGACGCGGTCGGGGTCGCTGGGTCCCAGCAGGTTTCGACACCGCCTGGCCAGTTCCTCGCGGACGAGGGGCGTCCAGCCGAGGGCCTGGCGCGCGGGCCATGGGTCGCTCCGACCGGGCCGATCGGTGGGCGTCACCGTGGACGATCCGGCTGGCCCGGGGCTCTCGAGCCACTCGTTCAGGGTCGCGAGGAGCTCGACGCACTCGGGACTCAGAGCCTGGGTCTCCAGGTGGCCGATGAGCGCCGTCGCGGCCGCGACGCCATCCTCGTAACAGCCCAGATCCTCGGCTGGCCCAGGGCTTAATAAGGCGCGAAAGATCAGGCAAGCGCTTGCGAGCAGTTCCTTGTCGGGCCGTTCGGTGGCGAGTGCCCGCGCGAGCCGGCCGGCACGCGCGCAGAAGCACGCGAGGTACTCGGGCAGGATCTCGTTCTCGCAGCCATGTCGGAGCAGCCAGTCCTGGATCTCGGGTCGGTCGTCAACGCGTCCACAGAGCCGCTCGACAACCTGGATCTTTCCCCAACCGTGGACGTTTCGCGCCATCGTCCACCAGACGTCGGTCGGGTCGGTCATGAGATTCCCGACAGCGACGACCGCGAAGAGGGTGAATTCGTCATGCCTTGCGAGGGTGACCAGGCGCTCGAGGTCTTCCTGGTCGCCGCAAGATCCCAGCAGGATGGTCGCGAGCTTGAGTGGCTCCCGATGGGTCGCCGTCTCGGCCAGCCATCGGGCAGGGGCTCGCAGGGACTCGAGAACCACCGGCCGCTCGCGCGCGAGTGCCCCGATCAGGGCGTCCGCGTAGGCGGTGACAGGCACCTCCATCGCTAGCCGATAGAGAGCTCGCCGCCGCCGTTCCTTGCCCGTTCGCCCGAGAGCCCTGAGCATCCCCAGGATCCCGGCGACGATCCGTCCCTGATCACGCATCGCCTCGGGCCGAGTGTGATGCGTCAAAATGCCGTCCAGCGCGCCATTCGCGAATGGAATCTCGTCAACCGGTTCCGACTCCTGATCGAGCAAGACCAGGGGCTCGTGCCCGTCCCATTCGCGGATCCGCTCGAGGATGGGAGGGCCCGGCCCCCATGGGGCTTGGCTTCTGTCTCGGAACCACCAGTTCCAGAATCCCATCGTCTTCGATGCCTCGGTTCGGCGTCCGCCGCTGGGTTGATTGCCGTGGCCGGGCGGAGCGCCGGGCTCGCCTGACATCTAAATAGTACGCCCGATCCTGCCTTCATGATGGAATCCGCCGCTTGCGTCAGGCCCTCGAGACGCATAACCTGGCATCCGGGTGGGGCGACCGAACACTGGCAACGGGATCATGCGAATCGACGATGACACGAACAGCCAAACGAGGGGGAGACGTCGCGGGATCTCGAACGCGATGGGGTTTCGTCGGTGCTGGTCGGATGGCGACGGCACTCATTGAGGGAATGCTGCGTGCCAAATTAGCCGATCCGAGCTCCATCGTCGCCAGCGACCCCTCGCCGGCCGCGCGGTCCGCGCTTGGGGCATCGAGTGAGATCGAGGTGGTCGAATCCAACCACGAGCTTGGCCGCCGTTGCGATGTGATCGTGCTCGCGGTCAAGCCCCAGACGATGGGGGAGGCGCTCGCGACCTTGCGTCCGGTCGTGACGGCGGATCATCTGGTGGTCTCGGTGGCCGCCGGGACGACGATCGCGACGATCTCCGGTGGTCTGGGTCCTGATTGTCGCGTGATTCGCGTGATGTCCAATACGCCCGCCCTGGTGGGGCAGGGGGCGTCGGCCTATTCCCTGGGCCCGGGCGCGACCCCGCGTGACGAAGCCCTGGTGAAATCGATGCTCGAGGGGGTCGGAGTCGCGGTCGCGGTATCCGAGACCTCGCTCGACGCCGTCACGGGGCTGTCGGGGAGTGGTCCCGCGTTTGTCTACGTGATGATCGAGGCATTATCCGATGGTGGCGTGCGCGCGGGTCTTTCGCGGGAGGTGGCCACGCTCCTGGCGTCCCAGACCGTACTCGGGGCCGCGCGCATGGTTCGCGAGACGGGCCTGCATCCTGGCGTGCTCAAGGACCAGGTGGCCTCGCCAGGCGGCACGACGATCGCCGGCCTGCACGCCCTGGAGCAAGCCGGCCTCCGGGGCGCGATCATGGACGCCGTTCTCGCCGCCGCCCGCCGCGCGGCCGAACTCGCCGAGGCCAAGCCAAACCCCCGTTAAAATCACCGGGGGCGTATGTTCAAGCCATGCTCGCGACCGCCGCTTATCGTTATTGGGCCGCCCGAACGGGCCGGGGGGGCTTTTCGCGGGATTTTTTCCAGTCCTGATGGAGCGATTTGAGCTCCTCGACGGTGACCCCGCCGTGCGATTCGTCGGCGTTCCATCGGGCCATCAGCGCGGTATGACGGTCGCGGAGCGGGCCCCTGGGAAGGAACTTGCCGTGGAATTTCTTCATGAATTTGAGCCGAGGGTCGGCTGGTGGCCGTGGCTCGGGAGCGGGCTTGGGGGCCTCGGGCGCGGGGGGGGCCGCGGCGGCCGGTTCTTTTTCCTTGGCCTTGGCCTTAACCTTGACCTCGCCCTCGGGCTTGGCCTTGGCCTTGGGTGCCTTGCCCTTATCCGGGCCGCCGCCCTTGCCGCCCTTGCCCTTGTCGGCCTCTTGCTTTGCCATCGATTGCACCTTGCAGTTGCGTGATTTCAGTCGCGCGCCTCCACGGACGTTCAAACAAAGAACCCGAGGCGTCGCGCGATCGTAAACCCGTCGCTCACGGGATCGATCGGATCTCAGATCGTACTCAAAAACCTGGCCGACAGGCAAGCGCCTGGGTCAAGACGATCGCCGTTCACGCCAATCCAGCGACTCCGAATTGGCCGGCGCGGTGGGCCGAGCGTTCTTTCTTCGCCAGGCATGGGGGCCGCGGAGTACCGAGATCGGCTCGGGCGCGACCGGGTCGGTCTCCCAGCGATGCGATTCGAGGCCGCTCAGGATTTGCTCGGCCACGCGGACGGCCCGAAGCGCGTCGTCGCCGCCGACCTTCGGCCGCGACAGGCCGCGGGCCGCGCGGACGAAATCCTCGAGCTCGATCGCCAGCGGCTCCCGGGAATCTCCCTTCCGACGATCCACGCCGAGCACCTTGCCAAAAAGATGCTCCTTGACCGCCGCCGGATTCGTGAGGTCGACCCCTTCAAGGTCGATTCGGCCACGGGAAAACTGCTCGGACGGGCGCACGATCGTCGCCTCGCGCGCGGCCAGATCCAGCGACGCGTAACCCTCGGCTCCCCAGATTCGCATCTTGCGCTGGGCCGTGTAGCTGGCGCGCGAGGCCGAAAGATTCGCCACGCTGCCGTCCTCGAATTCAATCCGCGCGTTGGCGACGTCCTCGTGCTCGCCAAAGAGACTCACGCCGACCGACGCCGTCGAGCGGACCGCCGCGGGAATCATGGAAAGGACCAGGTCGATGTCGTGAATCATCAGGTCCAGGACAACCCCGACGTCGGTCGAACGAAACGTATACATCGACATGCGCTCAGCGCTGACGTAGCGGGGGCGGATGGGGTGGTCGTCGAGCGCGGCCAGAGCGGGGTTGAAGCGCTCAATGTGGCCGACCTGGAGGACCGCTCCCGACGCCCGCGCGAGCCGGACGAGCTGCTCGGCCTGGGCCGCGGTGGGGGCGATGGGCTTTTCGATCAAGGTCGCGATTCCCCGTTCCAGGAACGCGCCGGCGACTTCGCGATGGAGCACCGTGGGGACGGCGACGACGACCAGGTCGACCGCGTCCACGATCGTGCGATAGTCGCCGACCGGGGTCGCGCCGCAACGCGCGGCGATGGTCTGGGCCTGTTCGACGCGGGGGTCGACGACGGCCGTGAGCTCGATTTCGGGCATGGCCGCCAGGATCCGCGCGTGGTGCTGCCCCAGGTGCCCGACACCAACGACGGCGGCTCGTAATCGTGTCATTTCGCTCTCCAGCGCTCGCGCGCTCGGCCATGTTTGCCTTGATGTTGGTTTTCGATGAACTCGAGGAGGTGCTTGACCTCTGGCGAGTTATGCCCGTGCGATTCCAGGATCTGGGCGGCCTGTGACGAGGCCATTCGGGCTCGATAGATCAGCCTGTGGGTTTCGCTCAGGCCGGCGATCGATTCCTGGGTGATTCCGTGGCGCCTGAGCCCGACGACGTTGATGCAGCGGACCTTGGAGGGGTTGCCGTCGATGATCATATAGGGGGGGGCGTCGTGATAGATCCGGGATAACGCCCCCACGTAACTATACGAGCCGATGGTGACAAACGGATGGATCGCAACGCCGCCTGATATAATTACATGGGATTCGATATGGGCGTGGCCGCCGACCAGGGTGTTGCCGACGATCACGACGCGGTCGTGGATGTCGCAGTCGTGGGCGACGTGGACATTGGTCATGAGCAAATTGCGCGAGCCGATCCGGGTGAGGCCTTGCTCTTTTTCGCTCGCGCGGTGGACGGTGACCCCTTCGCGGAGCGAGTTATCGTCGCCGATTTCGACGCGAGTGTCGGTGCCACGATACGAGAGGTCCTGGGGTTCGCCGCCGATGGAGACGAAGGGATGGAGGACATTTCGCTCGCCGATCGTACTGTGGCCGAGCACGCAGACGTGCGCGATCAGCCGGGTGCCGCGGCCGATGCGGACGTTGGGTCCGATGACGCAGTAGGGACCGATTTCGACGTCGTCGGCGATCTCCGCGCGGGGATCGATGCTCGCCGTATCCGCAACCAGAGCAGTCATACCGATCCTCTCCCATCCATGGAACGAAGAATTGGACGCGGAAACCCGCGGGGCGGGTTAGCCAAGACGTTCTCGCGCGGGTCGCTCGGCCGGGACGGGGTCGAGGAACCGCGCTGCCCGATCGGGGTCGATCATGATGAATCGCAGCTTGGCGGAAGCCGCCACGACGCCGCCGACCTTGGCGACACCGCAAACCGACGCCGAACTGAGCTTGATCCTCCGCGCCTCCACCTCGAGCCGGAGCTGGTCGCCGGGCACCACGGGCTTGCGGAGCTTGACCTCGTCAATCGCCGCGATCAGGGCCACCCGATCCGATCGCCCCATCGCCGTCGCGATCAACACCCCCGCCGCCTGCGCGAGCGCCTCGATGATAAGCACCCCCGGCATGATCGGCAGACCGGGCCAGTGCCCCTGAAAAAAAGGCTCGTTCACGCTCACGTTCTTGATCGCCGCCACCCGAAATGGCGGGTCGAGCTCGATCACCCGATCAACCAGCAAAAACGGATAGCGGTGAGGGAGCAGCTTCATGATCCCCTCAATGTCGAGCGTACCGTCCTCGCGAACGGGGGCGGATTTGGCGAGCGTGCTGGTCGGTTCAAGCACGCACTCACGCAGCTTGCGAACCAGGGCGGCCGTCGTCTGGTGGCCCGATCGGTGGGCGATCACGCTCCCCTGCAGGTCCATCCCCAGGAGGGCCAGGTCGCCGATCAGGTCGAGGACCTTGTGGCGGGCGCATTCGTCGGCGAAGCGTGGTGTGTTGTCGATCACCCCGTTCTCGCCAAAAATCAGCAGGTCGGCCGCCGTGGTCTTGAGCCCGAGCCCCGCGGCCCGCAGCGCGTGGGCCTCGGTCTCGAGCACGAAGGTCCGGCTGGGGGCGATGTGCTCGCGAAAGGTGGCGGAATTGACGTCGATGGCGCAGCTCTGGGCGGGGATCGGCGATCCCTTTCCGTAATCCAGATGATAGGCCACGGTCAGTCGACCGGCCGGCCCGGGATGGACGGCCAGTAGGGCGTTTTCGTGCTGCACGGAGAGCGAGTTGGAGACCACGAACGTGTTTCGGGGCCGCTCTTGCTCGACGATTCCGGCCGCGTCGATCGCCTGCACGAAATCCCGGCTCGAGCCGTCACGCCCGGGGCACTCGCCGCCGTCGATCTCAATCACGCAGTTGTCGACCCCGAGCCCCCCCAGGGCGGCCATCACGTGCTCGATCAACTCGACCGACGCGGCCCCGCGCCGAATGGTCGTTCTGCGCTCGGTGGGGACGACGTTTTCGATGGTCGCGGCCACGGTCGGCCGATCAGGGAGATCGACCCGCTCGAAGACCACGCCCGAGTCGACCTTGGCCGGGCGAAACCGGAGCGAGACCGAGGCCCCGTGGAAAAAGCCGACCCCGGAGACCACGACCGGGCCGGCCAGCGTTCGCTGAGCACGTGTCGCCCGCACGATACCATGTTGTTTCATTCGATCCTCGGAGCTGGACGCCGACATCGTCGGCGCGCCGCCAGGTCGTTTACCACGATCGCGGTCCCGCGCGAGACGCCCCATCCCTCACGCCTCGCGCGGATGACCCGATTTTGATCACTTGGCGCCACGCGCGCCAGTCGCGGGCTGCCCTTCCGATCCACCGGCCGCCGGCCTCGCCCCCGTTGATGGTACCGTCGAGGCCTTGTAAAATCGATTCAGGTTATAAATCACGTCGTTCGTGATGTCGTTCCGCGTGTCCGCGTACACGACCGCGCTCGAAATCGCGTTCATCACCGTCTGGGGATCAGTCCCCGTGATCGGCTGGTTCGACACCTTCACCACGTAATTCATCTTCCGCCAAACCGCGATCTTGCCGACCATCTGCTGGATTTCCTTGTAAATGGTCGCCATCAGCTCCGATTGCTTCAGCGAGAACTCACGCTCGGCCTGCTCGCGGCTCGCCTCGTGCTTGGCCTTGAGCTCCGTCACACGATTCTCATGCTGTTTGTAATCGTCCGAGCCGGGCTCCAGCTTTGCCAAGAGTTCCGCTTCATGCTGGGCTTCCGTCATGATCTTCATCAAATCGTTCTTTCGCGCCATCATCGCCGCGCTGAACTCTTGATTGGTCGCCTTGACCTTCTCGTAACTGCGGAACACCTGCTCGACATCAACCGTCCCGATCACGGGGGAGACCGGCGCGGGTGGCGAGACCTGGGCTGTCTGGGCGGCCTGTGCCGCTGGGGAGCCTCCGCGCGGGGTGCCTTCTTGTTGGCCTAACGAGGGGCCCACCAGGAAGGCCACCCCCATCATGCCCAGCCCGACCGCCACGATCCCTCGCGACGAAACACTCATTGGTAAACTCCTTCTCACCGTCGTCCAGGACGTTCCATGGTGCGCGACATCCCAGTCAAACTCGATTGCCCATCCCGTGAACAATCCGGGCGCGCCCATTTCCCCGAGCCATGCCTGCGCGAAACCCGCGTGACTTGAGGAATTCCTGGAGAATCTTGCACCGAGATCGAAAATCGGTCAAGGCGGGTCTTGAGAGTTGAACTCTTTCCCCCCCCGGGGTCGACTCGCCCGCCCGATCGCGCGACACGCCGGCTTCCTTGCCGGGCGGGTCGAAGCGCGGGAGCGAGCTTATTCGCCCGTATAGGTCAGAATGAAGTCATGGAACCGATACTTCTTATTGCGGGGGATTTCCCCGGCGGCCGAGAAGAGGCTCATCATCAGCTCGCCGAAATGCTCGGTCCGCACGCAGTAGAAATTGTGCTTTCCCTCGCGGCGTGATTCGATCAGCCCGGAGACCCGCAAGAGGGCCAGATGGTGGCTGACGGCGGGCTGGCTCTGGCCGAGTCGCCGGCAGAGATCGGTCACATGCAGCTCACTCTTGGGCGACAGAGCCAGGTAAAACAAGATTCGCAGCCGGGTTTCATCGCTCAGCAGCTTGAAAACCCGTGAAAGATCACGAACGGATTGATCGGAAACGTCGGACACCGCGGCCGTGGCCGCTCCATTCGATTCGTTCGACCGCTTGACGGACTTACGAGCCATGATAGTGCAAGGTCCTTTTAAGAAAAGCGAATTGCAAGACCACCCCGGGGACGGGAGCCGGATGGGATTTACCTGAAATAAATCCCAGCCGGCGTCGTGGCGTTAATTGAGGGATCACAGGAATGCGTCCATGGTTTCACGCGAAAGTCGAGGGTAGCCCCCGAGAGGGTTCGGAGTCGACGAAAGCGTATGTTCCCAATGGGTTTGCGACCACATTCGGAGAGGGATAAGTTCATGCAGTCGGATTCACGATGAGTCATGGACAAACGCGCGTTGCTAGTAACGATGTCTGTGATCCATGACTTGTTTAGTCATTATGCGGAGACCGTCAAGAGCCCGTATGAGATCAGGCGTTGTTTGAGGGAATGGCGGGCGGATTCGTCCAGGGGGGCGAGTGGCAGGCGGAGCTCGCCGTTGCCTCGGCCCAGGAGGGCGAGGGCGGCCTTCAGGGGGACGGGGTTGGGAGCGAGCGAGAGCAGGTCGCGACAGAGGGGGAATAAGCGGCGATGGGCGGCCCGGGCTTCCTCGACCTTGCCGGCCTGGAAGGCCGAAACCATCCCGATCACCTCGCGCGGGACGAGGTTGGCGACCACCGAAACCACCCCTTCGGCCCCGACCGCGAGCATCGGCAGGGTTAAGCTGTCGTCGCCGGAGAGGATGGTGAGATTTGTCCGCTCGATCAGCTCGGAGACCTGGTCGAGCGAGCCCGCCGCTTCCTTGACGGCCACGATGGGGCCGATTCGGGAGAGCCGCTCGATCGTCTCGGGCTCGACGTTGCGGCCCGTGCGCGAGGGAATGTTATAGAGCACGATCGGGAGGTCGACCGACTCGGCGATGGCGGCGAAATGGCGGTAAAGGCCCTCTTGATTGGGGCGGTTGTAATAGGGGGCGACGACAAGGGCGGCGTCCGCGCCCGCGCGGGCCGCGAAGCGGGTCAGGCGGATCGCCTCGGTCGTCGCGTTCGACCCGGTTCCCGGCATGACCTTGGCCCGGCCCGCCGCCGTCTCGATCACCAGCGCGATCACGCGCTCGTGCTCATCGTGCGAGAGCGTCGGTGCCTCTCCCGTGGTGCCGACCGGGCTCAAGGTCGGGGTCCCTTGCGTGATTTGCCACTCGACCAGCGATTTCAGCGCAGGCTCATCGACTGACGACCCGGAAAATGGGGTGACAAGCGCCACCGTGCAGCCCGCGAACATTCGTCCCTTGGTAGCCATTCCGTCCTCGTACCGGCGATCTCACGAACAATCCAACCACGCGACGGATTCGCACCCGCGCGACCGCGGCGGCTTGGTTTCCTTACGCGAACCAAGACTCCCACACAAACCAAAATCGTAGCCGCCATGGCCCCCAAAAGGAAGCGGACGGGGGTTTTTGATTCTTGATTTACGATTGATTGGATGCTCCGATGACATCCGTTTGAAGGTTCCTGATCGGGGGCCGGAAATCGGCCTGGAACCAGCGATCTCAAAGAGGCGGCGTCGGGTGTTATCATGAAATTTCAAGAATTCGAGTCCACGCGAGTCACGATCGGGGAAGTGGAGGACCGCGAAACTCGCGAGAGTGAGCACGAGAATGCGACGCCGTCTCATGCCGCTGGCCTGGGTGTTCTGGTCATTGGCGACCCCGCTGGTCACGGG
>JAKBAP010000425.1 GCA_021808995.1 Planctomycetota bacterium
CGCCGACCACCTGGCGGCTGTTTTGCCCGATCAGCATCATCACCAGGCCGGTCACGATCTCGCCCTGGCCGTCGCGGGTCGCCAGTCCCGCCCGGATCATCGGGGCGATCGCGACCTTGGCCACCGATTTCACCGTCACCGGGACGCCGTCTCGTTCGTCGATCACGATCGATTCGATCTCGCTCGTGGTCCGCGCCTGGCTCACCCCGCGGATATAACGCGCTTCCCCCTCGTGGACCAGATAGCCGCCGCCGACGTTGGCGTTATTCGATTTGATCGCGGAAAACAGGTCCGACATCGACAGGTGATACGACGCCAGCCGGTCGGGGTCGACCTGGACCTCGAAGGTCTTCATCTCGCCGCCGTGGGCGTTGATCTCGGTCACGCCGGGGACCTTGCGCAGTTGATACGCGATGAACCAATCGAGGATCGTCCGCAGCTCCATCGGGCCCACGCCGGAGCCCTTTTCGGCCTTGATCTGGAACTGAAACACCTCCCCGAGCGCGGTCGCGATCGGGCCCAGGACGGGGGTGCCATAGCCCGGCGGGATCGCCTCGGCCGCGCGCGATAACCGCTCGCCCACGAGCTGGCGGGCGCGATAGATATCGGTCCCCTCCTTGAACACCACCGTCACGACCGAGATCCCAAACTTCGAAATCGAGCGGATCTCCTCGATATCCGGCAGCCCGCTCATCGCCCCCTCCACCGGGAACGACAAGAGCATCTCGACCTCGAGCGGCGAAAGCGCGGGCGCCTCGGTCATGACCTGCACTTGAACATTGGTGAGATCGGGAACCGCGTCGATCGGAAGATGAAAGGCCGAGTAAACCCCCAGCCCCGCCAGGAGCAACGTCACCAGCAACACGAACAACCGATTCCGCAGCGACGATTCAATGATGGAATTCAGCATAAGAGTCCCTTATTCAAAACACCCCGAGCCAGCCCGAAGCGCCGGTGGCCTGCCCTGGAGTCTCGGGGACTGGCCGCTTTCCTAGTACACCAAGAAAGATGCCTGTCCCCCTGGCTTGCCTTGCGGCTTGGCTTGGGATCCCAGCCCGAAGCGCGGGCCGGGGCCGAGAGGGGGGCGGGCATCTTCTTGGGGGTATCCAAAAAACGGCCAGTCCCCGACTCTCCAGGGCAGCCAGTCCCCGACTCTCCAGGGCGTGTACGGCGTGCCCGCGCGCCATTCGCGATCATTCCTCCTCCGGTTCGTTTTGCAGCACGAGCTCGCTCTTGAGCAAGAACGCGCCCGAGGCCGCGATCACGTCTCCCTTCGAGAGGCCGGCCTTGATCTCGACGCGGTCGCCGAGCTTGCGCCCGGTCTCGACGGGGCGGCTGGTGAAGGCGCGATTGCCGGGCGCTGTCGAATCGGGCGTGAACACGCAGCTCTGGGCGTCGATCTCGACCACGGCCGCCCCCGGCACCGTCAAAACCTCCTCGCCGGCCGCGCTATCCAGGATGATTCGCATCGAGAGACCCACTTTGAGGACCCCGTCGGGATTCTCGGTCTGGGCGAGGATCGGGACCGTCCGGTTCCGGGGCTCGACCACCGATCCCACCGACAGCAGCCTCGCCGAAAACACCCGGCCAGGGTACGCGACCGAGGTCATCTTGATCGCGCCATCCTCGAGCTTCGGCAGCTTTCCCAGGTCCGATTCCGGGACCATCGCCGTCACCCAGACCGTGCTCAGGTCCGCGATCACGAACAGGACGTCGGTCAGGTCGGCCTTTTGACTGGGGACCGCGTTCCGCGTGAGGATCCGCCCCGCGAACGGGGCCGTGATCGGGTACGAGGTCACGTCGAGCTCGTAATCCGGCTGGTCGAGCCCCTTCATCGCCTCGCGCGAGACGGCCTCTCTGACGTCGACATCGACGCCGAGCAACCGCAGCCGCTGGGCCGCGTCGATCACGTTGGCCTCGGCCTGGCGCTCGGCGACCTTGGCCAGCCGCTCTTGCTGGGGGGCGTCGAATCGCGCTTGCTCGATCGTCGATTCGAGCTTGGCCTCGACCCCTTCGCGGGTGTGCCGCGCCACCAGGGGAATATGCTCTCCCATGATGTTCGATCCCCGCAGGCTGGCGGTCTTTTGCTCTTCATGGCAGGCGATGTCGAAATCGGCGTACGCTTGCAGCAGCGTCCCGCGATAGGTGCCGAGCTGGCGCTCGGCGAATTGCTTTTCGATGACCCGGGTGTCGGTTCGCTTGGCGACCTCGGGGGGGATTGTTTCCACGTGTTCGTCGTCGTCGGGGATCGCGCCTCGGCGCTCCTGGATGGCCTTTTGCATCTCGGGGATCAAGAGCGCGACGTTGCGGGCGATCTCGCTCTTCCAATCGGCCTCGTGACGGGCCGCGTCGAGCTCGCGCTGCTTCGCCCTGAGATTCAGCCGACAGAGCCCCACGTCCGGCGAATCCAGCACCGCCAGCACCTCTCCCTTGGCCACGTTTTGACCCTGAAGCGCGATCTTGGAATCGCGCACGACCCCCATCGCCCGCGGACGTACCTCGACCTGCCGGTTGGCGTTCGAGCTGATCTGGCCCCACACCCCGGCCTCGGTCGCCACCCGGTCGAGTCGGGCCGCCTGGAGCGTGATGTTGGCCTTCGCGAATTTCTCGGGCGAAAGCTCGATCGAGGCCTTTTTCGCGGCCGGCGGCTCGCTCCTGGACTCGGCCGCCTTGGCCGCTTGAACGGCGGCGGCCTGGTTCACACGCAGCCATTTCCGCCCTCCATAGCCGAGCCCCCCGGCCACCAGCGCCAACCCCGCAACCCACGGCAGCGCACGCTCGAAATACCGTCCCAATCGCCGATTACTCACGATCGCCGTCGACATGACAGTCTCCTCGCTCTTGGTAAGTCGCTTGTTCATTCGCCGCCCAGGACCAAACTCTCGACGCGCGCGCCCGGACCGAACCAACAGGTTCGCCCGGGCACTCATCAAGGGGTCCCAATCAGCAATTCAACCGCGCGAGGATCGCGGTCACGACCCGCGCGCGAAGCGACCCCAGCAGGGTCGGGCGGTGGCTCGTGGAGGTCGGAATCGGGATACCGGCATGGTCCCCCGCGGCCAGATCCCAGGGGGCGGATGGCGCGTCGGGAGCGAGCCGTGATCCGTCGGCCGATTCATAGGCGGACTCGAAACACCAATCAAAACAAGGCTGATCGCCGGCCTGGGCATGCATCGCCGGCCCCTGGCCCACGCCATGGTGCCCGTCACGCGGGCTCGAGTGCGAGCCCATCTCCTCAAGAGGGACAAACCAGTGCCAGTGCAACAGCGCGATGTCGTCGTTGACATCCGCCGTCGGGTGCCAGCTCAGCAGGTGATCATGAAGCGGGCAGAGCTCGCCAGGCGCGTCATGATGCCGGACATTGTGGAAATCGGCCTGCGGAAGCGGAACATGGACCACGCTGGCGATCAGAAACCCGATCGCAAGCCGGGAAAAGCCATGTTGCCGACCAGGTCTCGTGATCCGCACGCGAGTCCGCTCGATCCGGTAAGGAGGGTTGTCACGCCAAGTCACGCCCGGGGAGTGGGCGTCTCCAATCCATTATGCGACCCGCCCCCGGCCTGGTCAAGGAATCGCCCCTCGGGAAGGCGCGCCAACGGATTCCGGCGGTCCGTCGAAAGTCGTGATCGAACCTGGCGCGGCGAGGCCGCCACCACGACCTCGCCGAACACGGCTCGACGAGTTGCTGCTTCACCTGACCACGGACGTGAGGCCGTGGTCCGAACGGGACACAGGTCCAATCACCTCGGGCGCGAGCCCGATCACAGGCCGCGAGTCGGCGCTCGTCAGGGGGCGGGATCCACGCGAGCGGTGACTTGATCCCCAGGCGAAATGCCACGGATCCTGGGCGGGAATCGGGCTTACGCCCGAGGCTGGATGACGTTCGTCCCGGCTGAACCAGGGACCCACGTCCGTGGTCACGCGAGGCCCCGGGTCCGAGACGGGAAGGCCCTCGATCCGTCGAGTCGCCGACCCGCCAAAACCCATCCACGCGGAACGAATGCCAGAATCCGTTGGCGCGCCCCCCCTCGGTGCTTCGGGTCATTTCGCGGCGGCCAGGCCTGGGGTCGCGGCCAGGGCGAGCGAGTCGTAGAGCGAAAGCAAATAGGCGTGGAACAGGTCGGCGACGGCGGCGGAGTCGCGATTCCGGATCTCGTCGAGGGCGGGGCGGCCGTAGTCGATGAGCTTTTGCCGGGCGTCGGTCACGCTCGCCATCGAGGCCACGCCGCTCTGCCGGGTCTCCGAGAAAACCACCCCCGCGGCCGTGTCCGCCGCCGAACGCTTGGCCTTGAGATCCCCCACGGGCGCGTCCGCCGGCCAGATCAGGTGGTGGTCGGCGCTATAGAAATTCGCCAGCGGCCGAACTGGCCGGGCAGGGGGCTCCGCGACGCTCCGGGCCGGGCTCGGTCGCGACGACTCGGGCCCCGACGAGCCCCCCCCCCGATACCCCATCGGCTGACGGCGATCCACGTCATAACGCGACACGAAGCCATTGTCCCGAATCGAGTTGATGTACGAATTCGGATTGTTCGCGTACGGGGTCCGCGACGGAAGCTGCGGCGGCCGGCCCGCGTTCACGAGCGCTTTCTGATTGATGAAATTGGTCGGCGACGGG
>JAKBAP010000426.1 GCA_021808995.1 Planctomycetota bacterium
AACCGTCAGCTCGAGGTTTATTCCGAGCCCAGTGCCGCGGGATTCGCCAGCCGGCGCGACTTCGAAGAGGGAGATTCCGCGCCGGTCGAGATCGAGGCTCGCGAGGCCGGCCGGATCGTGGTGGCTGAGATGCTGTCGTGAGTAAACACCCGCGTTCCGGGAGCTCAATCGGTGCTCAAGGTCAGGGGTATCGGGTCGGTGGATCGCCTGGAGCGATGGATGATCAAGCGTAGGGCCAGGGCCAGTGTACTGGCTAGAAACACCACGACGGAGACGACCGCGGGCCAATTTGTGCGTTTGGGAATAAGAATCAGGCCGGTCCAGGCGGGTGATGCGCGCAGCGATTCGACATCAATGACTGATGGGTCGTTGTCGCCATCAAGGATCTGGACGAGGCGGCCGGTGTGTCCGACAGGGCGGACAACGAGGAAGTGGCCTTCGTTCTCGCCCCTGATGAAGGCCAGGGCCGGCCCGTTGAGGCTCGACTGGGACTTGGAAAGAGCGACGGCTTCAAGATTCAGCCCACACTCCCCTGCCGCCCGTCGAAGCGAGAGGAACGAACGCCCTTCGGACGTCGAGGGGCCCAGAAGCTCGATGAGTCGGCTGAGTTCGACGGGACGACCCTCGAGGCGGAGCATCTGGTAAAGGGCCTTTGCCCCGCAATCCCAAGGCTCGGGCGTGGACGAGTCGTCGGTCGCGGCGAGAATCGAGACGAGTGTGGTGATCGCAAGCGCGGTCATCGCGATCTCCAGAAGATCAGGCCGCCGAGGCTCACGAGGACGACGCCGAGAATCCCCATGCTCCAGACCGCGAACTCACCCCAGCCCGCGCCGGCTCGCGCGGCCGAAGATGCCTCGAGCATCTTCGACTGCTCTTCCGCTTTCACCAACGCGTCGTCGAGGCGCTTGCTGGGATCATCCGAAGCCGCTGCCCGCCTCCTTGCCTTGAGATCCACCTGAAAATCCGATTCCATTTCGCGCTGCAGCTTTCTCAGATCCTCCTCACTCGCAACCAGGGAGTGTTTCCTAACCGAGAAAAATGCATCGCTCAAACCCTGGTTAAACTTGACTGTATTGATCAAGATCGTGTGCTTATCAATCGACGTTGGCGAATCCTTAATTGTAAGCCGTCCGGGCGCTCCTTTACCATGAAAGCCCCAGCTGATTCCTTGGACCGGCATCCAGATAGGCTTCTTGTTCGGGAGCTCTAGCTGCTCCATCCGCGTGATCTCGCCGCGGGCCTCGATCTTCTCGCCTCGAAGAGACTCGTACCGAATCGGGTAGCCGTCGCGTTGCAAATCGACCCACATGCGATAATAGGGGAGCCCTCCGACCCAGTTCTTCAACAGTGCCTTGGGTTGCTTGAGAAAGCTTACCTTGAGGCAACGGCGACCCCCCACTTCCTCCCACCCCAAGACCTTAAAGTCGTGCTCACCCGGCTCGCCCAGGGTTGGGAAGTACCAGGCGAGGAAAATCCGCTCCGGGCTGTTGTACCGCGCCATCGATCCCGGGCCGCCCGGTCCCGACTCGGCGGCGCGGTTACGAATCGGCGTCTCCTCATCGGGCGAGGCGTCAAGCAACTCCAGGCGTCCGTGGAGGAGTGTCGACACGACCCGGCCCGTGGGCCGGCCCGGCTGTGTCCCAAAAACATCCAATAAGGTCGCGCCGTCGCTTCGGTAGGCGTAAAATGTTTGAAACGAACCCCGAGGTTCGGGCTTGTCTGTGCCTTTTTTCTCCATTTCAAGAGTGCCCTCGTGAATGAAGCTGACATCGCCGATCGATGCGTGATATCGATGGAAGAGGGCGAACAAGGTCGGCCCGTCGATCTCGGCGTCGACCTGTGCGGTCGAGGTCAGGATGAGCGCGAGCAAGATCGAGAGCATCAGCCACTCCTATGACGTCATGGGGGAAGGAAGCGCCAGTTAATCCTGAAGAACGATGAGATGGTTGATCGCGGAGCGAGCCTCCGCGATCCCGGACTTGAACCCGCGCTTCGCGCCGAATCCCGCCGATGGTTCGAGATTCTGGAAAGCCTCCGTACCGAGACCCAGGCTCTACTCAAGATTCCACGTGCTGGCATACTGATCGCAGTCGTAGGCGTCGGTGAGGTTACACACCACTTCCCCGGAGATCAGCTGGCAGGTTCCGACACTGCCACCTCCGTCGGGAAAATTGCAGTCGACGACCCCGATGGGCTTGGGAAATGCAGCCGGGGATCCGGCCCCGAAGTTGAGTGCATAGTTGGCGCGATTCGCGCATTGCATGCAGGCGGTTCCGGTGATTGCGCCGCAGCCGTACCACGTGACGTAGTTACCGCCGGCTTGATTCTCGATGTAGACGTTCCAAGCGCTGCAATTGGGATACTTATTGATCGACCTGAAATAAGACGGACTTGCGCCGTGAACTTGAGCAAGGAGGCGTTCTGGGAGGACCGAATCCTGGCTCGTGATCAGGACACTGAGAAACGAAAAGAGTGCAACCATGGCCGTTGCCAAGACCCAGAGAGAAAGAGGACCGCGAATGCTTTTCGTTTTGACCATCTGAAAACTCCGTTGGAAAACCGAGGATACGGAAACGTTTGCCACACGCTCAATCGACGAGTTCTCTCCCGTTGCGGGTGCCGAGAGCCCGCCAGACGGATTGCTCGATACCATCCAGCGCATACCGAACGGATCCGTCCCCCATCAGGACGTTGACCTGTCCGAAGTGCCAGCTCCGCGCGGTCGCCATGCCCGGTGGACCCACCGCATGGGGGAGGATGCAATCCGGCACGCGCCCGTTAGGCGACTGGGTATGGGTGTAGAGCGTGCGATCACGGCCACACCAAAACCACCAGTTGCCGGCCAGTGTATAGCTCGCGGAGCCTGGCCGAGCGGCCACCTGGCAACCGACCAAGAGCTCATCCGCCGTGTCGATGCCAACGGTTATCGCCCAGAAGTCGCGCTCGGGAACGGGGTGCCCGGGGTTGCCCGAACCGCGCAGCCGTTCAGAAAATGCCGCCGTGTGACTTAGTCCGTCCGTGATGGAGGAAGGCCGAGTCACATCAATCTCGAGGAAAAAGCCGTTCCCACTGTCGCGACTCTCGGCCCAGGCCGCGGCATACGGACCCAAGCCGACATTCCCGCGATAGTTATTACCGGTTTTGGCGAAAGGGCCACTATCCGAAGGGCAAAGAAACGTATTCACGCGGACGATCATCGCCGTCGCGTTGATGCTGGCGAGCGAGAGTGAAAGAGGATCTGGAGCAACCATGAAGTTGTCGATGGGTGTCGTGCCCGCCGCGAAATTGACCGAGTCATACACGGGACGTAGATCAAGATAAGGCAGCAAGCGAACATGTATGGAGAACATGCCGTCATACACGGTGATGCCTACGGTGGGATTCTTCTGGTCGGCAACGCCGACATTCGTGGCCGAAATCGGATAACACTGGTTATCGGTCTCGTATCCTTGCAGGGCCAGGCCGATCTGATGGAGGTTGTTCTGGCATTGTGCCTTGCGGGCCGCCTCGCGGGCCGATTGCACCGCCGGAAGCAAAAGCGCGGCCAAGATGAAAATGATCCCAACGACGACCAAAAGCTCGATCATCGTGAATCCCGAGCGAACCATGCGCCGTCTCATGACATCACACCCCTTCAGGCAGAAACAGGACTCGCAGGGACAGGCTTGGTTGATCCGCATGATCGGTGCGGATTGTTAGCGTGAACTCCCGCCCCCTGGCTCGATCCACCGTCAACCGGATCGATTGGGCCGTCTTCGGATCGTTGCCGAACTCGACTTTCGAAAGCAACTCCGCGGGCTCGACACCTAGAATTCGAATCGGCCCGTCAGCGGAATGAACAACCAGGGTCTGCGTAATGCCTTGCTCGCCCCGCTTGAGAATGAGGCTCTTGGGCGTGACGCGAAGCGCGGGTTCGACGCTCCAGACGATGAGGTGGCGTCGCTCGCCGTCAGCGCCGCCGCCGAAAGTAACGGAGGTGACATGAGGCCCAAGCTCGGTCGACGCCGGGGCTGCTATCTCGAATCGACGGGCCGCCGTCACGAGCCCATCAGGATCGTCCTGACGACGCGGCTCTTCCAAAAAACGCGCCTTAAGTGGCGATTCCGCCTCGACCCGATCCGGTAGGATTAGATCCCCGGCACCCACCCGCCGCCTAAGGATCTCGAATTGCCATCGCCCGGGTTTTCCTGATCGCAACACGCGAGGAGCGTCGCCCAAGGGACGAATCTCGGTCTCCGGATAGAGATCGGCAAAAAGCGTGTACGTCAACGTCGCATGTTCCCGAACGTCGCACTCGATCACGAACTGGACCCCTTTCCGCTCCGGCCTTGTGATTGGGGCCGCTCTCAGGACTACGGGAATCACGGCCGGCTGTCCCGAACCGATGGACGCTTGCGCGATTGGTCCAACCGCCGAGCAACATGGCGTGAGGGCCGTCGCCGAAACGACCCGGATCGGATGATCAAGCCGGTTCACCAACTCAAAATCATGATTCAGAATCTGGCCCGCGGCAATGACCGGGCCAAAATCAAGCGTGCTCGAAAACCCGAGATTTCGGCCCCCCCCCAGCACTTTTCGTGCCGTCAGGGGATTCGCCGAGGATGG
>JAKBAP010000427.1 GCA_021808995.1 Planctomycetota bacterium
ATCGAGCGAGAATTCATCGCCTTTCTCGTCGGCGGCGGGAAGGACGAGCAAAAACTGCTCGTCAATCTCGTGATCGACGGCAAGATCGTCCGCTCTTCCACCGGCCCGAACGACTCACCGGGCGGAAGCGAGACCCTTGCTCCGGAGGCCTGGGACGTCCGCGGCCTGATCGGCGAATCGGCCGTGATCGAGATCGTCGACCAGGCCAAGGGAGGATGGGGACATATCAACATCGATCACATCGTGCAAACCAACCAGAAGCCCGCCCGGATTCTCACGAGCGCGAAGCGCGACTTCACGATCGGGAAACGCTATCTCAATCTGCCCATCAAGAATGGCGCTCCCAGGAGAAAGCTCACCGTCCTCATCAATGGCCGCGCCGAGGTCGCCAATGATGTCGAGCTGGCCGATTCCGCCCCCGACTGGTGGGCCTTTGTCGACGCGGGCGCTTGGAAAGGAAAGACCATCACCCTTGAGGTCGACAAGCTCGCGGACGATTCGAAGGCGCTGGCCGCCATCATTCAAAGCGACTCGATCCAGGATTCGCGGGCTCTCTACCACGAGCCCCTTCGCGGCCAGTTTCACTTTTCCAGCAAGCGCGGCTGGAACAACGACCCCAACGGAATGGTCTTTTTCAACGGCGAATATCACCTTTTCTATCAGCACAATCCCTATGGCTGGGGCTGGGGCAACATGCACTGGGGGCATGCGGTTAGCCCAGACATGGTCCATTGGCGGGAGCTCGGCGAGGCCCTCGCCCCCGACCGCATGGGGCCCATGTTCAGCGGCAGCGCGGTCGTCGATTGGAATAACACGAGCGGCCTGGGCGCGGATGGTAAGCCCCCGCTCGTCCTGATCTACACCGCCGCCGGGGACCCTACCACCCAGTGTATTGCCTCGAGCGTCGACGGACGGACCTTTACCAAATACCGCGGCAACCCGGTGATCAAGCAAATCACCAGTGGCAACCGCGATCCCAGGGTCTTCTGGCACCAGGCCACCAAGAAATGGGTGATGGTGCTCTATGTCGAGCTGAACAAGACCCACACGATCCACTTTCTCACCTCGCCCAACCTTCGGGAGTGGACCTTGGCTAGCGTGACCCGAGGGGGGACGATGGGGAAGGATGGATATCTTTACGAATGTCCGGATTTTCTTGAGCTCCCCATCGACGGCGAGGCCAGGAACAGCAAATGGGTGCTCCTTGGGGCGAACACCGAATACGCCGTGGGCGGGTTTGACGGGGTCTCATTCAGGCCCGAGCAATCGCGACTCACTGGTCAGCGAGGTCGCGGGTTTTACGCGCCCCAGACCTTTAGCGATATTCCATCCCGTGACGGTCGTCGCGTCCAGATTGGTTGGTTTCAAACCGTGACGCCTGGCATGCCCTTTAACCAATCGATGACCATCCCCCTGGAGCTCAAGCTCACGGCCACCCAGGACGGCCCCCGAATGACCTGGACGCCGATCAAGGAGCTCGAATCGTTACGGGCCAGGTCGCGCGCCCGGGGCCCGATCACGCTCAAGCCCGAAACCGCGAATCCGCTGGCGGACCTCAAGGCCGACCTGGTCGAATTGCGGGTCGAATTCGAACCTGGCACCGCGACCGAGGTCAGCCTCACGACCACGGGGGCGATTCTCCGATACGACGTTCAAAAGCAAGTGCTCTCCGTGAACGAGCTTCGAGCGCCCGCGCCGACTCGCGATGGCAAGCAGCGATTGACGATCTTCCGAGACCGCGCGGGGTTGGAGATTTTCGCCAGTGATGGATTGACATATATGCCGATTCCCTACGTGTCGAAATCCGGCGACATGAGCTATAGTGTGAGTGCCAAGGGAGGGAGCGCGAGGCTGACCAGGCTCGATGTCCACGAGCTCGAATCGGCCTGGTCGACCAGCCGGCTTGAGCCGTGACGGGCGTTTCCCAGGCAATGAGATCGTGGAACCCGCCATGACCACGATGACTTGATCGAAACATCCGACCGGAGGATCAGCCCCATGACGATCGCCCAGCGAATGCGAGCCGGACTCAAGGACGCGATGAAGGCGAAGGATCCGGTTCGCCTGGGGTTTCTCCGTTACTGGATCGCCCAGCTCACGCTCGCGACGGGGGCGGAGCTTGACGACGTGGCGGCCGTGAAGAAGATGGCGGGCGTCCTTAAGGAAGCGAAGACGGGTGTGACGACCTTCACGGCCGAGGAGATCGCGCTGCTCGAGGAGTGGGTGCCTAGGTCGCTCGACATCGAGGCGATTCGCGGCTTGCTCGCGCCGGTCGCGGACCAGATCAAGGCCGCTCCCAAGGACGGGATGGCCATGGGTGTCGCGATGAAGGCCCTCGCCGGCCAGCCGGTCGATGGTGGCGACGTCCGCGCGGTCGTCAGCGAGCTGCGCCAATGAACGATCCCCGGATTGTGTCCGAACCCTCGCTTTATCGCGGATTACTGGGAGATCAGCTCGATCGACTCCCTGGCTCGCTCAGGCGATTCCACGATTCGCCTCGGGGGGGCAAAGCGCTGGGCACCTTTCGCGTCGTTCGCTCAGGGGGACGGATCGGCGGGCTCGTCGCGGATCTGCTCGGTTTGCCTAAGGCGGGCGACCACCTGCCCGTCGAGCTTGAAGTCGTCGCCGAGCAGGGTCGAGAGCGCTGGTTTCGCCGATTCCCTGGGAAGACACTCGCCTCGAAACAATGGAATCGTGGTGGCTTGCTCATGGAATCGTTCGGCCTGGGCGGCTTCACGAACGAGCTCAAGATCGAAGGTTCGCGGATGCATCACATCCAGAGGACGGCTTACCTCGCCGGTGTCCCCTTGCCGAGGGCCCTCGCCCCTTACGCGACGGGTTACGTCGACGGGGACGAGACCGGCTGGCGGGTGGTAGTGAAGATTCGCGTGCCCTTGCTCGGCGAGATCGTCGCCTATGATGGCCGAGTCGAGCCCTGATCGTCGCCGGGGACTTTACGCCGTCGTCGAGACCGCCTCAAGGGGGTTTTTGTAGCTCTTTCGCTCGAGTCCGAGCTTCGAGAGCTTTTGCGTCACGCTCCTGCGAGAAAGGCCGCTATGACGCGCGCAGCGGGCGACGTTGCCCTTGTACATCGCCAGGAGCTTACTGAAATAGTCGCGCTCAACCTGGCTGATCAATTCGTCGGTAAGGTCGGGGAGTGGCCGGTTGACGTCGAGCAAGGCCCCCGTGCGAGGTCCCGATGTCGACCTGGGGACGACGGATTCCGGCAGATCGTTGATCCCAAGTACGCCCCCCTCGGCGAGCGTGAGCCCTGATTTGATCGCGTTTTCGAGCTCACGGATATTTCCCGGCCAGGAATAACGAACCAGCGAGCGCATGGCCTCCGATGAGATTTCGGTCGTCGATCCGCCGCCGGCCGGCCGGTGCTTTTCGAGGAAGTGAGTGGCGAGCAGCGGGATATCCTCGGTCCGCTCACGAAGGGGGGGGAGCTCGATCTTGACGACGTTGAGTCGATAAAAGAGATCCGCGCGGAACCGGCCCATCTTGACCTCCTCGTCGAGCCGGCGATGGGTGGCGGCGACGATTCGGACATCGACCTTGATGGTTTCGGCCCCGCCGAGACGCTCGAATGTCCCCGACTGGAGCACGCGGAGGAGCTTGGCCTGGAGCAACGGGGGGATGTCGCCGACCTCGTCCAGCAGCAGGGTACCGCCGTGGGCTTGCTCGAAACGGCCGATGTTGCGCTTCTCGGCCCCGGTGAAGGCGCCTCGCTCATGTCCGAAGAGTTCGCTTTCGAGCAACGAGTCGTTTAGGACAGCGCAGTTGAGCGCGATGAACGGCCCTGATCGCCGGGTGTCGGCCGAATGGATCGCCTGGGCGACCAGTTCCTTGCCCGTCCCCGTTTCGCCCTGAACGAGCACCGTCGAGCCGGTCGGGCCAACCTGTTCGATCAGGTCGAAGACCCGGCGGACCCGCGGGCTCTTGGAGATCATCGTCTGGAAGTGATAGACCCCGCGGGTTTGCCGCTTGAGTCGCTCGAGCTCGTCGATCATCGCGCGTCGTTCCAGGATGCGCTTGACCAGAAACCGCAGGTGGTCGGCGTCGAGGGGCTTGGTGAGAAAATCGTCAGCGCCTGCCTTCATGGCGCGAAGCGCGTCCTCGGGCTCGCCAAACGCCGTCAGCAGGATCACGCCGGCGGGCATGTGCTCGTTGCGGACCATCGCGAGCAGGTCGAGCCCCGAAAGCTCGGGCATGCGCAGGTCGGTGATGATCAGGTGGTACTTGCGCGCGCGGATCCGTTTCCATGCCTCGCGCCCGTCGGCGACGGAGTCGACCTCATAGCCGTCGATCCGGAGAATACTCTCGAGGTGCCTGCGATTGATCTCCATGTCGTCGACGACGAGGATGCTGGGGTTCATGAACGGAGTCCATCCTTGGTAAGTTGTTCGTCCCTGGGACTGACGTCGGATTGGCGGCCTGTTTTCTAGCGGGATCGCGGCGGGGCGATGCGGGAATCGGGGATCGGCTCGAGCTGGGGCTCCTCGCTTGGTCGCGTCGTGGCGGGACGATCACCTGATCGAAAGCGCCCGCGAGGCATCGGCGCGAGAATCGGCGGGGTGACGGGCTGA
>JAKBAP010000428.1 GCA_021808995.1 Planctomycetota bacterium
TCTCCAATAACTCTTGGAGCTATTCCGTCATGGAACAGGCCAAGAACGACCCCAGGATGTACCAGCTCTACGTCTCCATGATGCAGGACTGGGACAAGTACGCTGGTACCCAGAACGTCTTCATGGACTACCTGCTTTCGGGTCCAGATAGCCAGTATGGTTTCTGGGGGCTGCTCTCTTCGGTAGCCTCGGTGGGGAGTCAAGAATACGACGCGCTGGTCAGCATGATGTACCCGGCCGGCGACGCGGACATGGATGGCGTTGTCGGCGCGAATGACGTCCAGACGGTCCTGGGTAACCTCGGGATGACCGGTGCCTGGTGGTCGCAGGGGGTCTTCAACGACTCAGGAGTCGTTGATTGGAACTCGGTCAACTCGGTCAAGACCAACCTCGACCCTCAGCTCGTGTCACTGGCTCAGTTTGCCCAGTTGGCGGTTTCGGGGGCACCCTCGACTCTCGCCTACCAGCAGACCGCCGACTTCAACGCCTACGGAGCGACCTATCTTTCCGACATGGCGTGGGTCTCCTCGTACTCTGGCCAGGGGTCGGTCCAGCGCGATCAGAGTTCGTTAGGAAGACAAATCAACGTCGGGGGCTCGGTCTATGCCAAGGGACTGGGGACTTTCGCGAATTCCCAGGTGGTCGTCAATCTGAATGGTCAGTACTCGCAATTCCAATCGACCATTGGCATCGACAACTGGTACAACCCCGCCCTGGTCGATTTCCAGGTCTACGGCGATGGCAAGCTCCTTTACAATTCCGGTACCATCAGCTCGTGGTCGGGGGGCCGGCCGATTGACGTGAACGTCGCGGGGGTCAATCAACTCACCCTCGACGTGGTCGCCGCGGGAACGTCGAACACCGACGACTACGCGGATTGGGGAGCCGCCCGGCTGATCTCCACCGCCAACTTCGGCTCCGCGACCCCTTATTCCGTGTCCTACTCGCTCTCGTTGAACGGTAAGGTTCTGACCACCCAGTCCATCGACTCGTTCATGTTCGCGAACCTCCAGGACGGGCTCTACACCATCACGGCCACCGCGACCAATCCGAGCGGGGCGAGCGCCTCCGCGAGCACGACCCTTGAGGTCGGCCCCACCGGTCCAGGGCTCGTTTACACCATTCCGGGAAACGGTCAGGTCCAAGTGGAATGGGGGCCAGGCTGGGGGGATTCCACTTACGATCTCTATCGAGGGACCTCGCCAACCTCGCTTTCGTTGATCGCCACGGATGTCAACGGCACGAGCTACATCGACAAGGGCCTCTCTAACGGCACGACGTATTACTACGCGGTCGCCGGTGTCGACGGCCTCGGCAATCCCGGGCCCCAGGGCACGACCTTCCAGGCGATGCCGACGGTTCTGGTCACCGGCGACACCTACGTGAGCAACATGCCATTCCTCTCGGCCTCGAATGGCTCGGGGGCTGTTCAGCGCGACACCAGCGATGTCCCCGTCCAGGGTGCGAGCTGGTATCGTCCCTTACTGCTCAGGTGGCAGCCCGTGACCAAGGGGCTCGGCGTTCAGGCCAATTCGATGATCGCGATCGCAACCAATGGTGCCTACGCCACGTTCAAGACAACCATCGGAATCGACTCGATGGCCGGCCCTGGCGGTTCCGTCGTCTTCATGATTCGAAACGGTCTGGGCCAGACGCTCTATACCTCGCCGGTCATGACCCCAAGCTCACCCCCGATCTCGATCGTTGTCCCGGTCACGGGCGCACAAGTGCTCATGCTCTACACGACGGCCACGAGTTCGAATAACCGTGGCGACTACGCCGATTGGGGCAATGCCCGGTTGGTTCCGGTCGGCCTCACCTACGCCAGCGATCTGCCATTCAGTTCCTCGTACAACAGGTCCACTCCGGTCGTTCGGAATGGTTCCGACGCGAGTCCCGCCTATCCCAACGGCGGCCCGATGATCATGAACGGAGCTACATACCTCAAGGGACTTGGCGTCGGCGCGTTCTCGGTGGTTCAGTTCAACCTGGCAGGGGCGTTTTCGACTCTCGACTTCACGGCGGGTTTCGACCAGGTCGCCGGGGCGAACCCCTTGCCCGTCTCCTTCGCCATCGAGACGTCCAACAGCTACTATGGAAGTAGTCTCATCACGGCGGGCTCGGCACCCATTCCCGTCTCGTTCAGCCTGGCAGGCGCTCAGTGGCTGAAGCTCATCGTCTACAACGACGGCCCAGCGAACGATGGGTTCTACAATCAGTACTTCGATTGGGGCCTGGTCGAGCTCTGGAAGTAAACCCGACGGCCAAAACGGACCCGCGCGGTCTTCAAAGGACCTCGCCACCCGAATCGCGGGTGGCCGAGGTCCTTTCCCTTGACCGGACCCTAGGCCCCCTTGGTCTCGAACTGCTTGACCACGCGGTCAAACGCCTTGACCGCCAGGTCCAGTCGCTCGTGATCCTCGTGATAGAGCTCGCCGGCCTCTCGCGGGATCCGTCGCGCGCATTCCGCGATCTGATCCCGCGCGCCCATCATTTGATGATAGAGCCGCGTGAACTCGACCAGCCGAG
Organism: Planctomycetota bacterium; assembly: GCA_021808995.1. GTDB lineage: Bacteria > Planctomycetota > Planctomycetia > Isosphaerales > Isosphaeraceae > JAKBAP01. The sequence continues at coordinate 2,530 of JAKBAP010000428.1, forward strand.
GATCCCGCGCCAGCACCGCGAGCTTCTTGGCCGCCTGGGCCATTCGATCCTCGACTCCGCGAAGCGTCTCCTCAAGCTTGGTCCGCTCCGCGAAGTGCGTGCGTTGGGGATAGCTCGGGTTGTGAAACGGATCGACCGAATGCGAGCCCGTGGAGTGATTGCTCTCGGCGGGGGGGGACGAAGTCGACACGAAGGGGTCTCCCAAATGGATGACAAAAGCCGCCAAGGCCCGTTTTAAGGCCCAAGCCGGCGGACGAGTCCGTTAAGCCTCGCTATGATGACGATTCAGGGCTGGATTCGCCAGGCTTACCCCTGGCAATCTCACGATTCATCCCTCGAGTCGAGCTTCATCCCAAGAAGGTAAATGGTCAATGCACGCGCGAATTCTCATCCTGGCGACGGTTGGATGCATGATCCTTGGGCTTCCCGATCCCGCGGACGGTCAGACTGCCCGGCCGCTACCGACACCCGCCCCATCCTGGAAGGTTTCGCTGGTCGCGCGGGCACCCAAGATCGAATTCCCCACCGCGATCGCCGTCAAGGACGGTGTCGTCTACCTGGGCTCGGACCCGATGGACATGCCGGGCCCCTCGACAAGGCCCATCGACAAGATCCTGGCCGTACATGGCGATCAGGTCGCGATCTTCGCCGATTCGCTCTGGAGTGTCATGGGGCTGGAATGGGTCGAGGACCGGCTGCTCGTGGTCCATCCCCCGTTCCTGTCCTCCCTGCGCGACTCGAACGGCGACGGGAAGGCCGACGAACGGATCGACCTCGTCACCGGACTGGGACCCGCCGTACCCGGCTTCAATGGACTGAATGACCACGTCGCGGCGGGTTCGCGCTTGGGACTCGATGGGTTTCTTTACATCGCCGTGGGGGACAAGGGCATTCCCAAGGGCCGGGGCAAGGACGGCAAGACCATCACCCTCAAAGGTGGGGGCGTGATCCGTGTCCGACCCGACGGAACCCAGCTCGAAGTCGTCTCCAGTGGCGAACGCAGCCCGATGTCGGTCGCCCTGACCGCTACCGACGAGATCTTTACCCTCGGTAACGACGACGATTCCAAGCAATGGCCCTGCTCGCTCACCCACCACATCGTCACCGGACGATACGGCTATCCCTACGAATTCCAGCGGCCCAATCGCGCATGCTTGCCGATCACGGCCGGTTACTTCGGAGGCGCGGGCGCTCAGGGCATCGCTTATCACGAGGATGGTCTACCCCCCGAATATCAAGGCAACCTCTTTTTCTGCGACTGGGGCCTCCAGGCCGTCACTCGATACGAGCTCAAGCCCAAGGGAGCGACCTTTACCGCCATCCGCCGCCCCTCGCTCGTCACCAAGGGCGCACTCGACGACTTTCGCCCCTTCGCCATCGCTCCCGACCCCGCGACCGGCGGCCTCTTCGTGGTCGATTGGGCCTATAACGGCTGGAGTGGCTCGGGGGTCTCCTCGGGCAGGCTCTATCGCCTCGAGTACGACGGCCCCGACCGCGCGAGACCCGCCCCTAGGGATCTGGCCGGCGATGTCAAGTCGCTGGTGGTCGCTCTCGACCACCCTGCGCTCTCGGTCAGGCTTCACGCCCAAGGACGACTGGCGGCGAGAGGGAACGAGGCCCTCGATCCTCTCCTCAAGCGGCTGTTTCAACTTCAGCCGGTGGCTGGCCGATTACATGCCCTCTGGGCTCTCGACGCGATCGGTGGTAAGCCGGCGAGGGACGCGATTCGCGCTCAATTCGCCGATAAATCGCCCTTGCTCCGCGCCCAGGCGGTCCGGTCCACGGGCCTTCGCGGTGACCGCTATGCGATGGCGGCCTTGATGGCCTTGCTGGGCGATGAGGACGCCGTCGTGAGGCGCGAGTCGGCGATCGCCCTGGGCAGGCTCGGCGACCTTTCGGCCGCGCCGGCGATCTACGCCTCGCTCGCCGAAAACGACCCCTTCGTGGCCCACGCCATGCGCGAAGCCCTCCGCCGGCTCGGCGCGTTCGATCATTCCATGCTCGCCGACGTCCTCACCAATGAAAAGACGCGAACGCAGGCACTCCTCCTGGTCGAGG